>NZ_JAVRIC010000005.1 GCF_031846245.1 Banduia mediterranea
AGCATTATTTGGCGCGGTGGCGGTATTCGTTCCAGGCATAGGCGCACCAGACCACGCCGCAGCCCGCCGCCAGCGGTAGCGCGAATAAAATATGCACCTGCACGGTGCCGGCGACGATGCCCAGCAGGCCGCCCAGCAACTGGATCACGGTGAGGTTGCCGCCGGTGTTGTCCAGCACCATCTTTTCCAACTCGTCGGTGTCCAGTTCCATCACCTGCTGCTCGACCAGCTCGGTGACGTTGAGGTGCTGGACGGCGCTTTCGATGCCGGCGCGCAACCAGGCCTGGCCGGTAGGTGAGTCCACCAGCTTCAGCGCATGGCCCTTGAGCCAGAGGATCGTCTGGATCAATGTTTCTTCGATCTGCGGCCAGTTGTCGGCATTGTTGAAATAGGCGTCGATCTGCTCAATGGTGGCGGGCAGCACGGTCTTGCGCGAGATCTCGCCCAGCCATCCGATCCAGCGATCGAGCTGGGTGTGGATCAGGGTCTGGGTGCTGTCGGCCTCGAGCTCACGCTGGATGCCGTCCACCACCGCGTCGAGGCCCTCCATGATCTGGGCGATGAAACGCGGGTCGTCGGTAAACCGCTGCAGCATGTGCAAGATGGCGTCCTGATCGAAGGACACCAGGTTTTTCAGCCCGCGGCCGATACCGCCCACGGCACGCCGGTCGGCGAGATAGGCCTCCAGCGCCCGGTCCAGCCACGCCGCGATCTGCGGCAGTTGCTGCTGGAGCAGGTTGCGGCCCTGCTGCGCGGCCACACCGCGATTCTCCTGCGCTTCCAGGAAGGCGACCAGTTCGGCGCGTGTTTTCTGCCAATAGCGCTCGATCGTGCCCGGATCGCGTGCGATCCGCTTAAGGGCGTCTTCTGCCAGATCGAAACCGTTGGTGAGCAGCGCCGGGCCGCGGGTGTTGAGGAACTCGATCACCAGCGCGGTGATCTGCCGGCGAACCGCCGGTTCCTGCAGGTTGGCATCCAGCCACTGCGCCAGCCGGGTGGTGGCCAGATCAATCAGCTTGCGGTCACGGATATAGGCGATCACGATATCCGGCGCGAGCAGCCGCCGCTGCACGTTGTGGGCCAGACTGCGCGCGATCTGCGCCTGGTTGCGCGGCACCAGCCCGCGCCAGCCGAGCACCTGCCCGCGCTTGGGCTGGAACAGCATCTTGATCGCCAGATAGTTGGTGAAATAGCCGACCAGCCCGGCGACGGCGATCACGAAGCCGGATTTGAGGTAAAGGTTGCCGCCGAGCCAATGGTCCAGGCTGCCCAGCACGACCGCGACGACAATGAGGCCGTAGCGGAACCAGCGGTCCCATGTGACCAGATTGCCACTCATGTCATTGCCCCCCGCGCTGCATGGCTGCGAAGCCTACAGCAAATTGGCGCGGCGCTGGCTGTTCGATTTCTTGGGCTCGTCGGAGAAATCTGTGGGTGATAGAGCCTCTTCCGAAATTCCCGAACGAGGCTGATTTTCTCACAGTCGATTTCGGCGAAAAAGAGAAGCGCGGGTGTTGCCATTGACAGCACACCCGCTCAATGAATACCGCCCTGCGCGAAGGCCTGACGCAATTCCATCGTCGTTTCCAGCAGGAGCTGGCGCCCTTGGTGGAAGCCGATCTGCCCACGGCCTGCGACGTGGGCACCCAGCGCAACAGCCAGGGCTTCAAGACCACCTGGATCGGCTACAAGCTGCACCTGGACGTGGCCGACGGCCTGATCCCGATTTCAGCGGTGCTCGCCTCGGGCAGCGTCCACGACTCGCAGCGGGCGATCCCGTTGGCGACGATGAGTGCGCAGCGCGTGACCCACCTCTACGACCTGATGGATGCCGCCTGCTGCAGCCCGATTCTGCGCGCGCACAGTCAAGGCATGGGCCATGTGCCGTTGATCGATCACAAGGCGCGCCGTGGCGAGAAGATCGAGTCGGGAACCGGACACCGAATGACAGCCCGTCCGACAGCAAATCGAGAACTGCGACACATCCGCGCGACGCGTCTTGCGATTACATTCGCCCCGGATTTAGTATCGTTCGTGGATCGCGGGCGAGGTCCATCTTACTGAGAACCACTGGGAGAGGTTAGATGAAGAAACTGATGGCTGGCGCTGTCCTGCTTGCTGTGTCCTCGGCAGCTTCTGCGGTCGCCCCCGGCGGCCCGAACTGCGGCTGGGGCAACATGCTGTTCGAAGGCAAGTCAGGCACTGGTGCCCACTTCCTGGCCAGCACGACCAACGGCACTTCGGGCAACAACACCTTCGGCATGACCTCCGGCACCAATGGCTGCTCCGTTTCGGGCACGCTGACTTACGGTGGCAGGGCCATGATCAACGCGATGCTCAACGAGTTCACCGAGGATGTCGCGGTCGGTCAGGGCGATACCCTAACCGCGGTGGCGGTGGCCCTCGGCGTCGAGAAGGAAGACCGCGCCGCGTTCGCACAGGTGACCCACGAGAACTTCGGTGTGCTGTTCCCGAACGAGAACGTGACTGCCGACGAGGTGATCGCGAACCTCGAGACGCTGATGCTTGCGGACGCACGTCTGGCCAAGTACGTCGCCTGATCATCCGACACTGCCGCCAACGCGGCAGCCCGGTTGTCCAATCGGGCCCGGTATCTCAGGATGCCGGGCTTTTTCGTGGCTGTTCCGCAGCAATGCACACCATGCGCGCGTTCGTGTCGTCCCTGCTCAGTCTGCTTGCAATGCTGCCGGCCGCGGCCTGGTCGGCCGATGACGCCTGGGCGCAGGCGCAGGCCAGTCATTTGTGGCAGCGTGACGAATGGCTCAAGCTCGTCCACTACAAGGCGGGTGCATGGGCGGGCACCTGGCGCAGCGATGCCGACGATCCGCGCTTCTTCCTCGCCGACACTGGCCCGCAGGATCCGCGCGCCGAGCTGGCGGCGACCCTCGCGGCCTTCGCCGCGCCAGCCGAGCTGGGCGACGCGCACGCGCAGTGCCGTTTCGTCGCGCGGCTGAGCTGGCTGCGCAGCGAACTCGAGCTGGGCGAGCTGTCGCAACCCGACTGCGCCGGGTACCGGAAATTCCGGGATCTGGTCCAGGCCACCCGCGTGGTGCTGGTGTTTCCGTCGTATTACCTCAACAGTCCGTCGTCGATGTTCGGCCACACCTTGCTGCGGCTGGATTCGGGCGAGGCCGACGGCGGCTCGGAATACCTGTCGTTCGCGGTCAATTTCGGCGCCATCGTCGACCCCGGCGACAACGGCCTGTTCTTCGCCTTGAAAGGCCTGACCGGCGCCTATCCCGGCCAGTTCGCGGTCGACCACTATTACAAGAAGATCCAGGAGTACAACCACGGCGAGAACCGCGACATCTGGGAATACCCGCTCGACCTGAGCGCGCCCGAGACCGAGCGTTTGATCCAGCACCTGTGGGAGCTGCGCGAGATCGAGTTCGCGTACTACTTCTTCGACGAGAACTGCTCCTACCGGGTTCTCGAACTGCTCGAAGTCGCGCGCCCCGGCATCGACCTGACCAGCGCGTTTCCGCTGACCGCGATTCCGATCGATACCGTGCGCGCGGTGCAGCGCGCCGGTGCAGTGCAGGGCAAGCACTTCCGCGCGGCCAAGGGTACGGTGCTCAAGCAGCGGCTTGCAGCGCTGCCGCCGGAACTGCACGAGGTGGTCGTCGAACTGAGCCTGTCCCCCGAACGGCTCGACGACGACGACTTGCAGGCGCTGGACCCGGCGACCCGGGCGCAGCTCATCGAGGCCGCCTACAAGTACCTGCGCTACACCCAGACCGACGCGGCACGCGACCCGGCGGTGGCACAGCGCAGTTTCCGGCTGCTGCAGGCCTTGCGCCGACAGGCCGCCGAACTGCCCGGAGACGACGCGCCGGTCGATCCGGACCGTTCGCCGGACCTCAGTCACGGCAGCCGTCGGCTCGCCGCCGGCCTGTGGACCGAAGAAGAGCGGGAATACCTGAGCCTGGGGCTGCGTCTTTCGCTGCACAGCCTGCAGGAGAATCGCGCCGGCTTTCCGCTCGGTGCCCAGATCAACCTCGGCAACGTCGACCTGCGGGTCGAGGACGATGGCCGGCTCGACCTGAACCGCCTGGATCTGATCGACATCGTTTCGCTGAGCCCACGCGACCGCTTCTTCAAACCGTTGTCCTGGGCGGTACGGACCGGCGTCGAGCGCCAGTGGACCGGCGGACGCGAGCACCGGGTCGCCCATGTCAACGGTGGCGCCGGCGCCAGCCGTGCCCCGTGGCCCGGCGCACTGGTCTACAGCCTGGCCACGGCGCGGCTCGAGTACAACCACGGCTACGCCGACCGGCTGCAGCCGGCGACGGGCCTGCGCGGCGGCCTGTTGCAGGATCTCGGCGCGTTGACCCTGCACTGGGATCTCGGCGCCGAGAAGTTCGCCAACGGCGAGACGCGCGTGCGCGCGGAGCTGCGCCACAATCTGCGCCTGTCGCGCCACCAGGCTCTGCATCTGGAGCTGCTGTGGCGCGACCAGCAGCCAGAGGACACGCTCGCCGTCGGCCTGCGTTACCAGTACTACTACTGACTGCCATGACTCCGGTACGCCTACTGCTCGGCCTGCTGTGCGCCGTGCTGTCCGGCTGCACCTCGGTATTCCTGTATCCGGACCGCGTTCAGCACCTCGCGGACCGTGCGCTCGGCACACCAGCGGAGGACGTGTGGATCGAGGCCCGCGACGGCAATCGGCTGCATGCACTGCATCTGCCCGCGCAGGGCGCACTGAAGGCCACGTTACTGCACCTGCACGGCAATGCCGAGAACCTGAGTTCGCACGTGCACCTCGTCAGCTGGCTGCCGGCGCGCGGCTATGCCGTGCTCGCGCTCGACTCCCGCGGCTACGGCCGCTCGCAGGGCGCAGCGAGCGTCGCCGCGATGCACGAGGACGCCGAAGCGGCGCTGGCCTGGCTCGTGGCGCGGGGGCAATCGCGCACCGGGCCGTTGATCGTCCTCGGCCAGAGCATCGGCGGCTCGGTCGCGATCCGCATGGTGGCGCAGTCGCCGCTGCGCGAGCATGTGACGGCCGTGGTTGCCGACAGCGCGTTCTCCGGCTACCGGCGCATCGCGCGGGAAAAGCTCGCACAGCCGTGGCTGACCTGGCCGCTGCAATGGCCGCTGTCCTTGCTCGTCTCCGACCGCTTCGCGGCCGTGGACGTCGTTGCCGGGATCAGCCCGATCCCGCTGCTGCTGATCCATGGCGAGCGCGACATCATCGTCGACGCCAGCCACTCGCAGCGCCTGTACGCCGCGGCGAGCGAGCCAAAGACGCTATGGCGGATCGCGCAAGGCGGGCACATCGACGCGCTACGCAGCGACTCGGTGCAGGCCCGCCTGGTCGAATACCTGGACCGCATCGTGCAGGCGAACAACGACTGAATCGCAACGCGCAGAGGTTACGGTCGGTTACGCGGTTACGGTGACGGTATACAAAACGCACGAATTGGTTCGGGGCCGAATAAGGGAAACGGTAAACCGTCACCGTAACCCCATCGAAGCCGGTGTCGGGACACCCGGCGGGCGACCATGGCTGCCGTATTCGCGACACCGGTCAGCGAAGGAGCAGCCTGAACGTCGTTCCTCTTCGTTGTTGTCACCGGGTGTCGTGCCCTCAGGCGTCCGCGCGTGGCGGCATTTCTTCCTGCGGTGTATCGCGCAGGTGCAGGTCCATCTGCGGAAACGGAATCTCGATGCCTTCCGCGTCGAAACGCAGCTTGATCTTCTCGATCATGTCGCAGCGCGTGTTCCACCAGTCGCCACTGTTGGTCCAGCCACGCACCGCGAAATCCACCGAGCTGTCGCCGAGGTTGGTGCAATGCACCGTCTTGGCAGGGTCTTCGAGGAAGCGCGGCTCATTCGCGAGCAGGTCCAGCAACAGGTTCTTGGCCTTGAGCAGATCGGAGTTGTAGGAAATGCCGATCGTCAGATCAACGCGGCGGATCGGGCGAATGCTGAAGTTGGTGATGGTGTTGCCCCAGACCGAGGAATTCGGCAGCGTCACTTCCTGGCCGTCCGGAGACTTCAGCACGGTCACCACGATCTTGAGGTGTTCGACCACACCCATGGTGCCGCCGATCTGTACGAAGTCGCCGGCGCGGAACGGCCGGAACATGATCAACAGCACCCCGGAGGCGAACGAGGACAGCTGCCCCTGCAAGGCCAGGCCGACCGCCACCGCCATGCCGCCGAGCACCGCAGCCGCCGAGGTGGTATCGACGCCGAGCTTGCCGAGTGCCGCGATCACAACGATCGCCAGCGCAATGCCATACAGCACGTTGCCGACGAAATTGACGATCATCGGGTCCGATTCCTTGCGCGATATCACCTTGCGCACCAGGCGGACGATGAGCTTGGCGACCCAGCGGCCGATCACGAACGTCAACAGGGCGGCGATGACACGCCAGATCACCGGCAGCACGAAGGTCATCATGGTGTCGACATCGGTGAGCCTTTCTAGCAGAGCATCCACAACGACTCCTAAAGCTTTGGGGACAGGCCGGGCAGTGTAGTGGCGTATCCTCGATCCGCAAATTGCATTGCGGGCAAGGCAATAAGGGGTCGGAGTGAATAAAATGGCTCTTGTGCCGTTGCATGAGGTAGGAAGGGGGTAGCCGTCCGGCATAAGGGCCTGTAAAAACGAGTGTTCTTGAACATTTCGAGTACACAGACAAATGGGGAGTGCGCCAGCACAAACTGGCAAGTGATAGTTGGTGAAAGACCGATACAGGAAAGGAGTAGCGAACCGTCTTGTCCCCGAGTCATGCGTTGGTCATCGTGAGGTGGGCGACGAAGCGTTGACAGGGGACACCGGCAGGCCAGCCATGGAGCCGCGAAATTTTCAATTCGGGATGCCGACGCCGTTCCCCAAGGCGGAAGGCCACACACAGCGCGGGGCAACACGCGAGCCGCGCTGTGATCCGGCGCGGTCGGAGAGACCCTGAGCACGCCGGGAAGTCACTTGCACAGGAGCTGGGAGGTCTCAACGGAGCCCGAGGGTAGTGAGTCGGGCGTGGCGGGCAAGGTCAGTATCGCGGGGCAATTGCCCGAGAAAGCGGCATCGGGCGTCGAAAAATGCCCCTCCGGAGAGGGGCATTCGAGGCCTTTCATGTCAAAACGCCGATTCAGGTACCGGACTCGCTGGCCGTCAGACATTCGGCATCCAGAGCTTCGAGATCTTCTAGGGTGTAGGTCACCGGGCTGCCGCCGTTCAGCGTGACCGTGATCGACTGATCCTCGTTGTAGACAATCCCTGCGACGTCGTCGCCGGCATCGAGCTGCAACTCGCCACCTCGCAGTTCGCCGGATTCGTCCTCGGCGATCAGCGGGCTCACGGTGCTGATCTGCACCATTCCGCTTGGGCAGCTGTCATTCAACAAATCTTCGGAGCCGATCAGGCCGTCCAGCGTAGTCTCCGAGAGACCCACCGTTTCGGCGGGCACGACACTGGACACGAATAGCGCGCCGTCCATTGATTCACCCAGCAGGATGCGGTTGTGGTAATCGCCAGCTGGTGATCCATGACTCTCGATCTCCCCACGCAGATAGACCTGACTGCTAACGTGCTCATCGTCCTGCGATTGCGTGTGAATCACGCCGAAGAAGCTGAGATTGCTGGATTCGGTGACGCTGCCCTGCGTGGTGTTCGTCGACAGGGTGAAAGGCAGGTCTTCGGCCGTACCGAAGCCGACGTAGTCGATTCCGCTGTCGGTGCCGTCGGCCGGTGTGCCTGATTCTTCATAGCCATCGATGGATGAACTGAACGAGAAGTCCGCAGATTCGAACGATGCGATGCAATCGCGATATTCGCTGGATTCGATGTTGAACAGACTGTCAGTGAACGGTGAATCGACCGATTCGGAGCGGGTATCGAAGGTCTCGACCATTCCGCTGGTATCACAGCTTTCCACCGTCTTGTAGGCCTTCGACGATTCCGAAGTTTCCGGAATTTCCGGAATGGGTGGGGATTGGGCGACGCTCAACAGGCTGGCGCCGAACACCGCGACATCGTCGGTCGAGGTGAGCTCCACGAACCCCAGGTCATCGGCCGGTGGCGTGCCGCCATCACCGCCGTCGTCACCACTGCCGCCACCGCAGGCGGCCAGAATCAAGCTGGCGAACAGGCTTCCAAGTATGAGTTTGTACATAAGTCAGCATTCCCTTTTGATGTGGACGTATCAGAGATACGGATAAAAATCGGAATTGCGGACAGCGCGGCACACCAATCCGCGATAATGGGCGGCCATGAGCACAGGTTCCGATGCACTACCGTCACGCCTTCCACGCCGGAAACTTCGCCGACGTCTTCAAGCACGTCCTGCTTTGCGGTCTGGTCCTCGCACTCAATCGCAAGGGCGCGCCGTGGACGTACCTTGAGACACATGCCGGCGCCGGCGGCTATCGCTTGCAGGATGAAGCCCAGCGCACGGGGGAGTTCCGCGAGGGTGTCGCACGGCTGATGAGCGTTGATGCCGCGCCGCTTGCCTTGTCCGAATGGCTGGATATCGTTCGCAAATTCAATCGCGGCGCCGCGCTGGATGCCTATCCCGGCTCTCCCTGGTTTGTGCGTCAGCTTGCGCGGGAGCAGGACCGCCTGGTCTTGTGCGAGCGCGTCGAAGGGGTCTTCATGGATTTGCGCATGCTGTTCGCGGGTGATTCGGCGGTGGCTCTGCATCGCCGAGACGGATACGAACTGCCGGCCCTGTTGCCGCCACAAAGCAAGCGGGCGCTGGTCCTGATCGACCCGCCATTTGAATCGCCGACCGAATTCGAGCAGGTGGCGACATCCCTGATCGCCGCCAGGAAGCGGTTCTCGCAGGGAATCTATGCGGTCTGGTATCCGCTGAAAAAGCGCTTCGAAGCGGACCGCTTCTGTCGCCGCATGGGACGCGAGGCGGATCGCGATGTGCTCGACCTTCGATTCGAGACCGGCGCGCCCGGCGAAGGCCAGATGCGCGGCTGCGGCGTATTGATCGTCAACCCGCCGTACCGGTTCGAAGAAGACTTGGCGCCCGCGCTCGACCTGTTGAAGCGCCTGCTGGCCCAGGGCTCGTCCGCAGGCTGGCAGGCTCAGTGGCTCAACAAAGTTTAGACTTTTGCGATGAACGACGAATCAGACAAACCATTGGAAGTCCTGGCCGAAGGCAAGTTTCTGCGACTGCTGAAGCGCGGCCGTTGGGAGTATGTCGAGAGGTCCACTGCGCGTGGTGCTGCATTTGTCGTTGCCGTCACAGACGAGGAGGAGCTTGTTCTCGTCGAGCAGTTCCGGGTGCCTCTGGGACAGCAATCGATTGAGCTGCCGGCGGGGATTATTGGGGACGAGGCGCAATTCTCCGACGAATCAGCCCTTGAATCTGGTTTGCGCGAGCTGGAGGAGGAAACCGGCTTCCGTGCGGCTCGGGCCGAGCTGTTGTTTGTGGGTCCGACCGCGCCAGGCCTGTCCTCGGAGCACATCAGCTTTATTCGCGCCTTTGAGCTTCGCCGCGTGGGTCCCGGTGGCGGGGTGGCGGACGAGGATATCCAGGTGCACGTAGTGCCGCTGGAAAGAATCGACGAGTGGTTGGCGATGAAGCGCGAGGCCGGCTGCTGCATCGAGCCGCGCATCTATGCCGGACTGTATTTTGCGAAGGCGATGAATCGTTCGTAGCTGCGGGGCTACCGTTCCGGCCGCCACACTGCATTGATCGGGATCAATGGCCAGTGCGGGGCCAAGGCCGAGCATGGCGGCTGTACGACCGCCGCCTTGTGAGGCCGACATTGAACACGTATGCGATCCCCGACCCGGTTCCCTTGCACGAGCCGTTGCCGCACCGCAAAACCTTGCGGGCCTGGCTGGTGCCGCTGTCGGCACGCGACACGCGCCATGCGCTGGCGCTGGTGGCGCTGGACTCGGTGCTGTTCGTGCTGGCGATCGCGGCCACGGTCTGGTCGGCTTATGTGCCACTGAAGTTGCTGTTCGGCACGCTGGCCGGTTTCATCATCGGGCGCCTGTTCATACTCGGTCACGATGCCTGCCACCAGAGCTTCACCTCGCACCGCGGGCTCAACCGCTGGATCGGACGCTTCGTGTTCCTGCCGTCGCTGACGCCGTACAGCCTGTGGGCGACCGGGCACAACGTCGTGCATCACGGCTATACCAATCTCAAGGATTTCGACTTCGTCTGGCAGCCCAAGACCCGCTCCGAATTTGCCGCGTTGCCGCGCTGGCGTCAGACGCTGGAGCGTGTCTACCGCAGCGGCTGGGCGCCGTGGCTGTACTACTTGGTCGAAGTCTGGTGGTTGCGCATGTTCTTTCCGAGTCGGCGCTACATGCCGACGCGGCGCAGCGAATTCTTCTGGGACTGCATGCTGGTTTCGGGCGCAGCGCTGCTGTGGATCGGTTTGCTGGCGATGGCGGCGACGGCCAGCGGACAGTCGCTGGTAGTGACGCTGTTCGCCGGATTCGCGCTGCCGTTTCTGGCCTGGAATGCGATGATCGGATTTGTCGTCTACGTGCACCACACGCATCCTTCGGTGGAATGGCACGACGACAAGAGTGCCTGGGCCGATGCCCAGCCATTCGTGTCGACGACGGTTCATCTGCGCTTTCGCCCGATCCTCGGATTCGATATTGGAACGCTGTTGCACCACATCACCGAGCACACCGCGCACCACGTCGACATGGGCATCCCGCTGTACCGGCTGCGGCGTGCGCAGGCCCTGCTGGAAGCGGCGTTGCCGGGGCGCATCATCATTCAGACGTTTTCGTGGCGCTGGTATTTCGACACCGCGCGGCGCTGCAAGCTGTACGATTACGAGCGGCGCTGCTGGACTGATTTCGACGGCTGTCGCAGCAGCGGCGACGGCGCGAGGCTGCGCTAGAGTAGCCGGTTCGGGGGGAACTGCGCGGCTTCGGGCAGCGCGCCTGCGGTGCTGACCGCATGTGTCAGCAGACGGTCGGCGGCGACCGGGCCGACCGCCTCGCAGGCGGTGATATACAGGCCGTGAATCACTGCCGCGTAGTCCGGCGGCGCGAGGCTCATCAAGGCGTCGAGATTGGCGCCTTCGATGGCCCAGCGGCGAACCACGGCCGAGGTGGCCAGAGGCAGGTGTTTCGTCAGCAGTTGCGTGAAGTCATACCAGCCAGGGTTCGGTGCCAGCTTCATGCCCTTGAGGATGGATTCCCCCATCGATTGGAACACCACGAAGGCCGGCGGCGTGGGCGCCATCGTCGGCTTGGATGGCGGTGCGGCACCCGGCTGCATCGGCGCGGCATCCAGCGACTTGTACAGGGCCATGCGCAGACCGTGCCGCTCGCCCTCGTCCATCTGCAGCGGCCCGGCCAGTTCGTTGACCAGTTCGATGACGGTCATGCGCCCGCGTTCGGCCGCGAGCTTCTCCCAGAGACCGATGGCCGTGTGCGCGCGATCCGGGCCGAGTACCGAGACCAGCGCCTGATGCAGCGCTTCGCGACGGCGCGCGCGCGGTGTAGTGGACTTGGACGAGTCCGCCATGCTCAGTCCTTGCCTGCGTGGGTCAGGTCGCGCTGGAACTCGGGATAGCCGATTTCGTAGTGTTCGGTGAAGTCCAGGCCGCGCTGTTCGTGCAGCGTCGGCGCGCGCAGGCCGAAGACTTTCTTCACGATCCAGAAGGTCAGCAGGGCGGTCGGAAAGCTCCACAGAAAGGCAGCGCCGATACCGATCAACTGGATCTGGATGCGTCCCGGATCGAACAGGTCGCCGCGGTAGAACAGCGCGGCGGAGAGCGTTCCCCAGGCGCCGCAGAAACCATGCACCGATATCGCGCCCACCACGTCGTCAAGCCGCAGGCGCTCCAACAGCATCACGCCGAGTACCGTAATCGCGCCGGCCACCAGCCCGATCACCAGCGCGAACATCGGCACGGTCGTGGCACAGGGTGAAGTGATCGCAACCAGACCGCCAATGGCGCCGTTGACGGCGGCGGTCATCAGGATCGGTTTTCGCAACAGTCGCTGCATCAGCAGTGCGCCGATGAAGCCGGCCGCCCCGGCGAGGTGGGTATTGACGCAGATGATGCCCACGTCCGCCGAGGCCGCCAGGGTCGAACCGCCGTTGAAGCCGAACCAGCCCAGCCACAGGATGAAGCCGCCCAGAGCGATGTACGGCAGGTTGTGTCCCGGTATGTCGCGCGGTGTACCGTCGGGCGCGAAGCGGCCGAGTCGCGGACCCAGCACGATCACGCCGGCCAGCGCGCACCAGCCACCGATCGAATGCACCACGGTCGATCCGGCGAAGTCGATGAAGCCCATGTCGACCAGCCAGCCGGATCCGTCATAGAAGCTGCCCCAGGCCCAGGCGCCGTAGACGGCATAGATCACGCCGGTGATGATCATCGAAGCCACCACATAGGGGCCGAAGCGCATGCGCTCGGCGACGGCGCCGGACACGATCGTCGCGGCGGTGGCGGCAAACATCAGCTGAAAGATGAAATGGGTGGCCTCCACACCGGACTGCAGGTCCGGGAGGTAGTGGTCCAGCCCGAACCAGCCATTCTCGGTGGCGCCGAACATCAGGCCATAGCCGATCGCCCAGTACGCGATCACGCCGAAGCACATGTCCGAATAGTTCTTCATGATCACGTTGACGGCGTTCTTGGCGCGAACCATGCCGCCTTCCAGCAGGGCGAAACCGGCCTGCATGAAGAACACGAGTGCGGCCGCAACGATCGTCCACGCAATGTCGGCCGGGGTGTCCAGCGGCCCTTCCGCGAACACCGCGCCTGCCCACAGCATTGCGGCCCCGGCCACTACCAAACCTGTCCCCCGGCGTCGAGACATGAGGCTCCTTGCTCTATTGGAATATATGGAATCGTCTCAAGAGCTTGCCCAAGCAAGAAAAGGGCCACGCCCGAGCCCTGTTCGGCGCCGGAGTCGCGCGCTACAGTAGGCGTTCGAGCCGGGGGTGCCTGCGCGGTCGCAGGCTGAGAGAGTCCCTTGGAACCTGAACCGGGTTATGCCGGCGGAGGGAAGGCTTGCGATTCAGCGCATTCATTTCCCACGCCTGTGCACCGCCAGCGGAGCACTGCCATGAATGTCGCCGTCAACGAATTGTTCAAGAAAGCCGAAGAGCTGTCCGCCGAAGTCCGTGCGCCCTTCGCCGCCAGCCGCAAGATCTATGTCGACGGCCCACAGGGTACGCGCGTGCCGATGCGCGAGATTTCCCTGAGTCCCACGCGCACCGAGAAAGGCCTGGAGCCCAACGCCCCGGTCACGGTCTATGACACCAGCGGCCCATATTCGGACCCCGCGATCGAAATCAATCTGCGGGAAGGCCTGGCGCCGCTGCGTGCGGGCTGGATCGAGGCGCGCGGTGACACCGAGCAACTCGGCGGCCCGAGTTCGATCTTTGGCCGCATCCGCGCCGGCGACGTGCAGACCCGCGATCTGCGTTTCGAGCACATTCGGGCACCGCGCAAGGCGACCGCTGGCAACAACGTCAGCCAGATGCACTACGCGCGGCGCGGCATCATCACGCCGGAAATGGAATTCATCGCCATCCGCGAAAACGCGCGCCTGGCGGAGCTGCGCGAGAGTTACGAACAGGCCGGCTACCTCAAGCGCATGCACCGTGGCGAGCGTTTCGGCGCCAGGCTGCCGGCCGAGGTCACGCCGGAATTCGTGCGCGAGGAAGTGGCCTGCGGCCGCGCCATCATTCCCGCCAACATCAATCACCCGGAGCTGGAGCCGATGATCATCGGCCGCAACTTCCGCGTGAAGATCAACGCCAACATCGGCAACTCCGCAGTTACCTCATCGATCGCCGAGGAAGTCGAGAAGATGGTGTGGTCCACGCGCTGGGGCGCGGACACGGTGATGGACCTGTCCACCGGCAAGAACATCCACGAAACCCGCGAGTGGATCGTGCGCAATTCACCGGTGTCGATCGGCACGGTGCCGATCTACCAGGCGTTGGAAAAGGTGGGCGGCAAGGCCGAGGAGCTGTCCTGGGAAATTTTCCGCGACACCCTGATCGAGCAGGCCGAGCAGGGGGTGGACTACTTCACGATTCACGCCGGCGTGTTGCTGCGCTACATCCCCTGGACCGCCGAGCGCGTCACCGGCATCGTCTCGCGTGGCGGCTCGATCATGGCCAAGTGGTGCCTTGCGCATCACAAGGAAAGCTTCCTCTACGAGCACTTCGAAGACATCTGCGAAATCATGAAGGCCTACGACGTGAGCTTCTCGCTCGGCGACGGCCTGCGCCCCGGCTGCATCGCCGACGCCAATGACGATGCCCAGTTCGGCGAGCTGCACACGCTCGGCGAGCTGACCCAGATCGCCTGGAAGCACGACGTGCAGGTGATGATCGAAGGCCCCGGCCATGTGCCGATGCACATGATCAAGGAGAACATGGACGAGCAGCTCAAGCATTGCTACGAGGCGCCGTTCTACACCCTGGGGCCGCTGACCACCGACATCGCGCCCGGCTACGACCACATCACCTCCGGCATCGGCGCCGCCAACATCGGCTGGTACGGCTGCGCCATGCTTTGCTACGTCACGCCCAAGGAACATCTCGGCCTGCCCGACAAGGACGACGTGCGCGAGGGCATCGTCACCTACAGGATCGCCGCGCATGCCGCCGATCTGGCCAAGGGTTTTCCCGGCACCCAGGTGCGTGACAACGCGCTGTCCAAGGCGCGCTTCGAGTTCCGCTGGGAAGACCAGTTCAATCTGGGGCTCGACCCCGAAAAGGCGCGCGAATTCCACGACGAGACCCTGCCGCAGGAAGGTGCCAAGCAGGCGCATTTCTGCAGCATGTGCGGGCCGCACTTCTGCAGCATGAAGATCACCCAGGACGTGCGCGACTACGCCGCCAAAATCGGCGCCGACGAGCAGGCGGCGCTGGAAAAAGGCATGGCCGAGAAGTCCGAGGAGTTCAGGCGCCAGGGCGCGCAGATGTACCGGCCGGGCTGAGGAGGTTTCATGAGTACGGTTCATCGTCTCAAGATCGTTCTGCGCAACACCCGCCCCACCGTTTCGCGAGAAGTGCTGGTATCGTCCGATCTTCGGCTCGATCGTCTGCACGAGATCATCCAGGTCGTCATGGGTTGGGAAGACGCCCACATGCACGAGTTCAGTAATGGCGTCCGCGGTCCGGACGGGCTGCGTTTCGGTCTGCCGCAGCAAGAATTTTTCGACGATCCGCTGCTGCGCGACGAACGCAAAGGTACGCTCGCCCAACTGGCGCCGGACAAGGGCAGCAAGTTCGTCTACTGGTACGACTTCGGCGACGACTGGTTTCACGACATCAGCGTCAAGGCCGTCAACGAATCCAAGTCCGGTATTCAGGTGCCGGTTTGCCTCAAGGCGGCCGGTGCCTGCCCGCCGGAATACTACGACATCGAGGGCGTCAATCAGATGCTGGCGGCGATGGCGGCCCGCTGGCAGCGAAAGCGGCGTCAATCCAGGCCCGGCTGAGACCGAGTCGTGTCCGATTGAGACGTTCCATTCATTTGCGGATGGCAACGGTCGGCTACGGCAGGTTTGATCAGCTTGTTGCCAGGCTTCGATCCGCGGACAGGGGAAACGGCGGCGCAGATTGACCACGCTCGTATCGAGCGCTGCCGGCCGACTTGTTCGCTTGGCCCAAGGTCACACCGCGTTCAGTAATGGTGTTTAATCTGCCCCCAATCCGTTTCGCAACAATAGGTCGCAATGCCTGAAGTCGACTTGCAGAATCTGGAAGCGTTGTTTCTCGGAAACCCGCTCAGGACATGGATGATCTCCGCTGGTGTGGTGGTGCTGATCATTGCCGTGGCGTTTTCGCTCAAATGGGTGGTCGTGAATCGCCTGTCACGGCTGGCGGAGCGCTCCCGTTTCGCCTATGACGACGCCATCGTTGCCGCGGTGCGGGTCACACGCATGTGGCTGGTGTTCTTCCCGGCCGTGCTGATCGGCACGCAAGGGCTGGACCTGCCGGACAAGCTCGCCAACGGCATGCAGAAGGCGGCGGCGTTGGCGGTGTTCGTGCAGCTCGGAATCTGGCTCAGCGCCATGCTGCGGCACGTCATCGACCATTCCCGCGCCAAGGCGATGGAGACCGACCCAGGAACCGCCACCAGTCTTTCCGCGCTGAGCTTCGTCGGCAAGATGTTGTTGTGGGCGGTGATCCTGCTGCTGGCGCTGGACAACATGGGGATCGACGTCACCGCGATGGTGGCCGGTCTCGGCGTCGGCGGCATCGCCGTGGCACTGGCGGTGCAGAACATTCTCGGCGACCTGTTTGCCTCGCTGTCGATCATTGTCGACAAGCCCTTCGTCATCGGCGACTTCATCATCGTCGACAGCTACATGGGTTCGGTCGAGAACATCGGTCTCAAGACCACGCGCATCCGCAGTCTTGGCGGCGAGCAGATCGTGTTTTCCAACAGCGACCTCCTCAACACCCGCATCCGCAACTACAAGCGCATGCGCGAGCGCCGCATCGTGTTCAAGTTCGGCGTGCTGTACTCCACGCCGGCCGATCAGCTCGAAGCCATTCCGACGATGGTGCGCGAGATCATCGAAGACCAGCAGACGGTGCGTTTCGACCGGGCGCACTTTCAGGGTTTCGGCGACTCTTCGCTCAATTTCGAAGCGGTCTACTGGATGCTGGACCCGGACTTCAATCTCTACATGGACCGGCAGCAGGCGATCAATCTGGCGCTGGTGCGCAAGTTCGCCCCGCTGGGCATCGACTTCGCCTTCCCGACGCGGACCCTGCATGTGGAGGGACCGATTCGCGTCGAGCCGGCGCAAGGGCAGGCGCCGGAGGCATAGTCGATACGCCACGGCTGCGAGACATTTATCGACGGTCGCCCATACTGGGGGCGTTCGATGAGCCTTACCCTGCTTTACGCCGCCTGCTGAGCCTTCGCGTCGTGCAGCGCCGCGCCTCCGGACCGTCTTTGGGTGACGGCGGCGACCCCGAGATGCAACGAAGAATCCGTGCTTCCGTTGATCCTGTTGCTGATGGGCTTTCTGAATGACGCCCAAGCTCGCAACGGCTTCGGTCGCTCGGCCGTTTCGATATTCGGCAGTGCGTCCGACCCACGACGCAGCACCGCGCCGCCCATGTCCGGCAGCAATCCCCATTTCGATTCCATGCCCGCACAGAAAGCGCGGCCTTCGCCGCGCGGGATCGCGGCGCGCAGGCTGCGCTGTCGGCGCAGCTGCCTGGCCGCCGACAGCATGCCCGAGAGCATCTCCGGATTCACGGCGTTTGAGTTTGGGTGTTGAGTTTGTCGGGCCGATCCAGGACCACCTGCGCTACATCGTCGTGGATCTCGATACGAACCATGCCGCCCTTGGCGGTCCAGTTTGTGGAAGTACGCATGTCGGAATTCCTCTTGAATCCGCTTCCGAGTCTGACGGGGCGGTCGGTTAGGCTACGGGTTCATTTCCGCCGCTTGTTCCAAACATGCCTGAAAAGCCCTACGCCCCGTCCTGCGACCGTAATCGTGATCCGATTCTCGAGGTTTTGCGCGAAGTTCTGGACAAGCCCGCCGACGTGCTGGAGCTTGGCAGCGGCACCGGACAGCACGCAGTCTACTTCGCGCACGCCCTGCCGCATCTGTGTTGGCAGACCAGCGAACGCGCCGAGGAATGCGCTGGCGTCCAGGCCTGGCTCGACGAAGCGCAGCTGCCGAACACGCCGCCACCATTGATTCTGGATGTTGCTGGCGACTGGCCGAAGCGGCACTTCGATGCGGTGTTCAGCGCCAACACCCTGCACATCATGAGCTGGCCGCAGGTCGAAACCCTGTTCGCGCGCCTGCCGGCGGTCCTGCGTGAGGGCGGACAGCTGATCGTCTACGGCCCGTTCAATTATGGCGGACATTTCAGCAGCGACAGCAACGCCGCCTTCGAGCAATGGCTCAAGGCTCGCGGTGCGCACATGGGCATCCGGGATTTCGAAGCGGTGGATGCGCTGGCGCAGCAGGCCGGCCTGCGCCTGGTCGAGGATCGCGCGATGCCGGCCAACAACCGTTGTGTGATCTGGTCGCGGCGATGAGCGTCGAAGCCTGTCCCTGTGGTTCGGGGCGATCGCTTTCGGATTGTTGCGCGCGCTGGCATGGCGGGCTGCCGGCACCCAGCGCCGAAGCATTGATGCGGTCTCGATACAGCGCTTTCGTGCTGGGTTTGGAAAGCTATCTGCGGGCGACTTGGCATATCTCGACACGGCCGCAATCATTGTCGTTGCCGGACGCACAAAAATGGCTGGGGCTCAGCATCAAGCGCCACGAGACGGTGGGCGATGCTGCACAGGTCGAGTTCGTTGCGCGCTTTCGCGTGGGTGGCGGCAGTGCCCAGCGCCAGCACGAACGCAGCCGCTTCGTGCGCGAGCCGGATGGCCGCTGGTACTACGTCGACGGCGAAATGCTCTGACTTCGGGACACATGTCTGTCCGGGCGGTGGCTCGCGGCTGCCCCGAGTCGGCGTCAGTCCCTGAAATTCTCGAACTGCAACGGCAGTTCCAGGTTTTCGGCGCCGCGTAACAGCGCGATGGCCGATTGCAGGTCGTCGCGCTTCTTGCCGTTGACGCGAACCTTGTCTTCGTGAATCTGCGCGGACACCTTGAGCTTGGCATCCTTGAGCCGGGCGATGATCTTCTTCGCGTCAGCCTGCTCGATGCCCTGTTTGATCGTGATCTTCTGCCTGGCGCCGGCCACGTTGGTTTCGATAGGCCCGGCGTCGATGGCGCGCAGGTCGATGCCGCGGCCGGCCAGTCGCTTGTCGAGAATGTCGCGCAGCTGTTCGAGCTGAAATTCGCTGGGCGCGCTTTGCGAAATCACGAAGCCATCGAGCTCGAATGCGGCACCGGTACCACGCAGGTCGAAGCGATGCGTCAGATCGCGGGCGGCCTGATCCACGGCGTTGGCCAGTTCGTGCTTGTCGACTTCGGAAACGATATCGAAAGAGGGCATGTCGGTTGGAAGTGGTCGAGGGTGCCACAGTATGCCGTGCCAGACGCCTACACTTCCGCATCGGGCGCGGCGATAATCGCCTGCTGGCCGGTCATTTCGGCCCACGCGACGGGTGACGCTTGCGCCTCAACAAATTCCTCAGCGAGACCGGTGTCTGCTCGCGCCGTGAGGCCGATGCCTGGATCGAGGCGGGTCGCGTCGCCGTCAACGGTCGGCGCGCTACCCTGGGAGTCCAGGTCGAAGCCGTGGACGAGGTGCGTGTCGACGGGCGGACCGTGGGTCAGCGCAGCCGTCGTCATATCTACATCGCGCTCAACAAACCGGTGGGCATTACCTGCACTACCGAGCGCCATGTTGCCGGCAACATCATCGATTTCGTGGGCCATCGCGAGCGCATCTTTCCGATCGGCCGGCTCGACAAGGATTCGGAAGGCCTGATCCTGCTCACCAGCAACGGCGACATCGTCAACGAAATCCTGCGCTCCGAGAACCGTCACGAAAAGGAATATCGCGTCACCGTGGACCGGCCGCTTAGCGACCAGTGTCTCGCCGGGATGTCGCGCGGGGTGTGGCTGCCGGAACTGAAGCAGACCACCAAGCCCTGCCGCGTCACGCGCGTGCACGGCGCTCGCGGCGAGCATGTGCTGCGCATGGTCCTGACGCAGGGGCTCAACCGGCAGATCCGGCGCATGTGCGCCGAGTTCGGCTACAAGGTACGGCGCCTGCAGCGCATACGCATCGTCAATATCCAGCTTGGCAGGCTGCCGTCCGGGCAGTGGCGGGAACTGGAACAGGGCGAGCTGCACGGCCTGCTGCCAAAGCGCGCGGTGTGGTGAATTGCACGCATGAGGTGACACTTTTTTTCGGGATTTGATAGCGTCGCCGAACCGTCACCCGAATGTCATGCTACTGAAATGAAAATGTGCTGGTCCGCCGGCAGCGCCTGCGTCAATGGGCTGCAACTCTCCTGGGAACAAGCTGGTCCGGATCATGGTGAACCTTTGCTGATGGTGATGGGCCTGGGCGGGCAGCTGATCCACTGGCCGGAGGCCCTGTGCACGGCGCTGGTGGACCGTGGCTTTCGCCTGATCCGCTTCGACAATCGCGATGCCGGACTGTCCGCGCACGCTGACCGCGGCATTCGCGTCAATCTTCCACGCGACTGGCTGCGTGCCCGTTTCGGGCGGGCGGGGGCGGCGAACTATGACCTGCACGACATGGCCGATGACGCGATGGGATTGCTGGACGCCCTGCAGGTCGGCAAGGCGCATCTGCTCGGTGTGTCCATGGGCGGCATGATTTCCCAGATTGTCGCCGCCCGCTATCCGAGGCGAGTCAGCAGCCTGTGCTCGATCATGTCCAGCACCAACCATCCCAGGCTGCCCGCGGCGCGGCTGGACGTGCTGTGGCGCATGGCGGGCATCGGTCCGCGGCCGAAGACGCGCGAACAGGTGATTCACAAGACCACGGCGATGCTCAATCGTGTCGGCAGCCCCGGCTTTCCGACACCAATCGAATACCGGCGCAAATTGGCGGGCCGCGCCTACGATCGCGCCTTCAGACCGCGCGATCTGATGCGCCAGACCCACGCGATCGTCTCCACCGGTAGCTTCGAAGATCTGCTGCCGCAGATTCGGGTACCGACGCAGGTGGTGCACGGTCTGGCCGATCCGCTGCTGCGACCGGTGCACGGCCGCCGCAGCGCCCAGCTGATTCGGAATTCGCGTCTGGAACTGATCCCGGGCATGGGCCACGATTTCGCGCTGCCGCTGATGTCTCGCTGGGCCGATCTGGTGTCCGGCAACGCCGCTCGCGCCTGAGCCGCGAAAACGGTTCGCCGGACGCTCAGTCTCGGGACATCGTCGCGTCGCTCGCAGCTGGCGCCAGGCGGTGCACCCACAGCCAGCCACCGCACAGACCCAGCCAGATCAGGAATGCGGCCCATTCGCCGGTCAGCATCATCAACAGGCCGGCCAGTGCGGCCAGCGCGTCACGGATTCGCGCGCATTGCGCGGCAGATCGGCATGCTCACCATGCTGTTCGCGATCAGGGCGCCGTGGCTCAGGGCGAGGCCGCGCACCACCAGCCAGGCTCGGCCCAGGCGCACATCGAGGCGCTTGTACAGGAACATCGCCGTCCACGGCAGCGGAAAGCGCACGATCGGCCATACCAGGTCGTCATGCCTCAGGCTTGCTTGCGATTCGGCGGACGTTTGCCGCCGGGCTTGCCGCCAGGGCGCTTGCCGAAGTCCTTGTCGGCGCTGCCTCGTGGTTTCGAATCGCTCGCGGTAGGATCCGCGCCGGCCGGATTGTTGAGCCTTGTGATTTGCAGCTGCTGACCACAAACCCAGGTCTTGCGCAGATCCTTGAAGATCACCTTGGGCATGCCGGACGGCAGATCGACGAAGCTGTAGGTTTCGAAAATCTCGACGCGACCGATGAACTGCGAATCGAGGCCGGCCTCGTTGGCGATTGCGCCCACGATATTGCCGGGCTTCACGCCATGCTTGGAGCCGACCTCGATGCGGAAGGTTTCGCTGGGAAGCTCGGGCCGCTTGCGGTCAGCGTGCAAAGCGTCGACCGGCCTGGGTCGGGGTGCGCGATTCTCGGCGTCTTCGCGGGGCGCTGCGGCCGGAGACGCTGAAGCCGGCGTTGCCCCGGGCCGGGCGTCGGCGCGTGGCGCCGGTCGCTCGAACGGTCCGGTGGACGGCTCTGTCGGCGTGGCTGGGCGCGATTCACGAGGTTCACGGGTTTCGCGCGGCGGCCGGCGTGTCGTGCTGTCCGGCGTCAGCAGCACCGGCCGATCGCCTTTGAGCATCTGCGCCAGCGCGGCGGCGATGTCCAGCGGGTCGGAGCCGGTCTCTGCGGCAAATTCGGAGAGGATCGCGCGCAACTGCGCGTGTGCATCGCCGACCTGGCGATCCGAATCGATGCTGGCGATGGTGTCGGCGATGGTTTGCTTGAACTTGTCGATGCGGCGCTGGTTGACGGCATCGGGGCTCGGTGCGCTGATCGCCTCGATGGTCTGCCGCGTGGCGCGTTCGATCGCGCGCAGCAGATGCCGCTCGCGCGGCGCCACGAACAGAATCGCCTCGCCCTTGCGCCCGGCGCGCCCGGTGCGGCCGATGCGGTGCACGTAGGATTCGGTGTCGGTCGGGATGTCGTAGTTGAGAACGTGGCTGATGCGCTCCACGTCCAGTCCGCGCGCGGCGATGTCGGTGGCCACGAGAATGTCGATCTGACCATCCTTGAAGCGCGACACGGTGCGTTCGCGTTCGGCCTGCTGCATGTCGCCGTTGAGTGCGCGTGCGGAGTAGCCGCGGGCCTCCAGTTTTTCGGCCAGTTCGACCGTCATCGCCTTGGTGCGCGAGAACACGATCATGCCGTCGAAGTCCTCGGTTTCAAGGAAGCGCGTCAGCGCGTCGAGCTTGTGCAGACCGCTGACCAGCCAGTAGCGCTGGCGGATGTTGGCGCCGGTGGTGGTCTTGGCCGCGATCGTGACCTCGACCGGCGAATTCAGGTGCGTCTGCGCGACGCGCCGGATCACCGAGGGCATCGTCGCCGAAAACAGCGCAATCTGACGCGGCTTGGGAATCTGTTCGAGCACCCATTCGACATCGTCGATGAAGCCCATGCGCAGCATTTCGTCGGCCTCGTCGAGCACCAAGTGCTTGAGCTTGTCGAGACGCAGCGTGCCGCGCTTGATGTGGTCGACCACGCGCCCCGGCGTGCCGACCACCACCTGTGCGCCGCGCTTGAGCGCCTTGAGCTGCGGCGTGTAGCTCTGTCCGCCGTAGATCGGCACCACGTGGAAGCCGGGCATGTTGCCGGCGTATTTCTGGAAGGCCTCGGCGACCTGGATGGCGAGTTCGCGCGTCGGCGCCAGCACCAGTGCCTGTGGCGCGGCGAGCGAAAGATCGAGCATCGTCAGGATCGGCAGCGCGAAGGCCGCGGTCTTGCCGGTGCCGGTCTGTGCCTGTCCGAGCAGGTCGCGGCCTTCCAGCAGCGGCGGAATCGTGCGCGCCTGGATCGGGCTCGGTGTTTCGTAACCGATGGCGGCAAGACCTGCGATCAGGGATTCGGCCAGCGCCAGATCGGAGAATCGAAGGGCCGGCTCGGCTGCCGCGTCGGACGGTGGGGGCGGCGTAGGGGGCATGGGCGTTCCTGGCGGTCCGCGTTGCGGACGTAGAGCGGTGCCCGGTCCGGTCAGGACTTGGGCGGCTCCCATTGTACGACTTGCGCGGTACAGCTTGCAGTGGCGGCCGGACCGGCGCGGTCTGTGCTCAGATGGGTGCGAACAGCTCTTCCAGATCGTCGGGCGCAAAGCTGACGGCGCGGCTGCTGCCGCCGCCTTCGAGCACGGCCTGCGCCAGCGCCGCCTTGTGCACCTGCATCGCCTGGATTTTTTCCTCGACGGTGCCGGCGCAGATCAGCTTGTAGACGAACACCGGCTTGGTCTGGCCGATACGGTGTGCACGGTCGCTGGCCTGCTGCTCGACCGCCGGATTCCACCAGGGGTCGTAGTGGATCACGGTGTCGGCGGCCGTCAGATTGAGGCCGACACCGCCGGCCTTGAGGCTGATCAGGAACACCGGCGTGTCGCCGTTCTGGAAGCGGTCGACCAGCGCACCGCGGTTCTGGGTGCCACCGGTGAGCATCAGATAGGCGATGCCGCGTGCACGCAGCGCGGCCGCGATCAGATCGAGCATGCCGGTGAACTGCGAGAACACCAGCACGCGGCGATCTTCGGCGATCAGTTCGTCCAGCAGTTCCAACAGCAGTTCGAGTTTGGCCGAAGCGGTGATGCCGCGCGCGCCGTCGAGCTTGAGCAGGCGCGGGTCGCAGCAGACCTGGCGCAGCTTGAGCAAGGCGTCGATCACCACGATGCCGGACTGCGACAGGCCACGCTGCGCCAAGGCCGCCTGCACGCGGCTGTGCTGGGCCAGGCGCAGCGATTCGTAGAGTTCGCGCTGGCGGCCTTCAAGCTCGACGCTGCGCAGGATTTCAGTGCGCGGCGGCAGTTCCGGCGCCACGTCTTCCTTGCGGCGGCGCAGGATCAGCGGTGCGATGCGCCGGTTCAGGCGCTGCTGTCGCGCCACGTCGCCCTGCTTTTCGATCGGTGCGCGATACAGGGTGGTGAACAGGCGCTCGTCGCCGAGCAGGCCGGGTTCGACGGCATCGACCTGCGCCCACAGTTCGCCAAGGTGGTTTTCCAGCGGCGTGCCGGTCACCGCGAGGCGTCGCGTTGCGCGCAGTTCACGTACGGTCTGTGCGGCCTGGGTGCGCGCGTTCTTGATCGACTGCGCCTCGTCGAGCACCAGCAGCCCGAAGTCGTGCTCGGCGAGGCGGCGCCGGTCACGTGCCAGCAGTGGATAGGTGGTGATCACCAGGTCGTGCGTCGCAATCCGGCGGAACAGCTGCGCGCGCTGCGTGCCGTGCAGGATCAGCAGCTTGAGCAGCGGCGCGAAGCGCCGCGCCTCGCGATACCAGTTGCTGATCAGGCTGGTCGGCACCACCACCAGCACCGGTTTGCGCAGACGGCCGCTGGCGCGTTCGGTCCAGATGTGGGCGAGCACCTGCACGGTCTTGCCGAGGCCCATGTCGTCGGCGAGGATGCCGCCGAGCCCGGCGTCGGCGAGAAAGCCGAGCCAGGCGAGCCCTTGCTGCTGGTAGGGGCGAAGTTCGGCTTCGAAGCCCGGCGCGGGCTGCATCGGCTCGCGCCGCGTTTCGAGCCCGTGCAGACGCTGTCTCAGGGTTTCCCCACCGCTCCAGTTCAGTGGCAGCTCGTCGAGGATCGCGGCCTGCGGTAGCCGCAGTTGCAGCCGCTCCTGTTCGTCGTCCGGATCGCGGCCGCCGACGTCGACAGGCCGCGCCAGCCATTCGAGCAGGGGTTCGATCAGGCCACGCAGCCGCAGCAGCGGCAACGGCACGTGGCGGCGCCCGTCGATGGTGGCCAGCCACACCGCGTCCGGCGCCTCGTTCGGCAGCGGTTCATGCGGAAAGTCCGGATCGGCGAGTACCTGACGCAGGATCGGCAGCAGGTCCAGGCGCTGATCGCCCACGTCGATGCCGAGCGAGACATCGAACCAGGTGCCGTCGCGGTCACGCACGTCGACGTGCCACTGATCCGGCGCCTGCAGCAACTCGACCGGGAAGTCGTCTTCGAATTCGAGCGTAAAGGCGGTGGCCAGACGCGGCAGCAGATTGGCGAGATGCGACGGCGAGGCCGGGCGGCCTTCGCCGCGTTCGAGGACGTAGTCGGCGGCCAGAAAGCGTGCGGCCTCAGCATCGTCGAGGTACAGGCCGACCACTTGATCGGCCGGCACCAGCCCGAAGGTCAGCAGGCGATCGCGGGCATCACCTTCCAGCGCACGCATACGTTCGATCCGCAGCGGCCGGTCCTCATGTGTGAATCGGGTCCAGGCGCGGCCGTCCGGGGGCACGCGGTGGCCGTCATAGTCGAAAGCCAGCCTGGCGACGCCGATGGTTCGTTCGGCACCGCGCCGAGCCCGCGAGCGAAACGGCGCGCCGCGCAAGCGCAGCACCGGTTTGGGCGTGACGCTCACAGTGACAACCGAATCGCTGTTGGCGAGGACCGGTTCGCCGAGCATCAACGGCACCGGCCCGGTGTGGCGCTGGGTCGCCTCCAACAGGGCGGCCACGCAATGTGCGCATTGCGTGCCGTCCGGGCAGCTGCAACGCATATTGATTTCCAAGGCCGCCTGGGGATTGGGCCGCAGCTCGATGGAGCACTGATAGGACTGCGGTGCGCCATCAAGCACATTCGCCCGGATGCGGGTCTGACGGGGATGCGAATGGTCCATGTCGAAGTCGCTGACGCAGCGTCGCTGCGCGTACTCGCGGCCCTGCCGCAGCGCTTTGCGGTCAAACAACTGTGGCCAGTTGGATCCGGCCAGCAAGGCGATCAGACGTTCGTCCTCCATCAGGCAAAACAGGCTCGTTCGGGTTGACAGTCGACCAGCGTAGCAAAGCTTTTTCGCTAACGGCCATGCCGCCAAGCGGCGGAATGAATCTGCTGCGGCATGGCCGTTGCCCGCACCCACCGCTCGCATTCGCGAGCGGTCCCCCTCACCCGCAAGCGGGCGAGGGCAGCTCGGCATCACGCGGCGCGTGATTCACGCTAAGGTGGCTGAAAGTCTTTTCGATCCTAACGGCCATGCCGCAAGCAGCACCCGTCACAATGAATTGCCTGCGGCATGGCCGTTGCCCTCACCCACCGCTCGCAGTCGCGAGCGGTCCCCTCACCCGCAAGTGGGCGAGGGTAGCCCGGCATCACACGGCGCGTGATTCACGCTAAATTCGCGAGCTTGTCCTTGGCATGAACGGCTATCTCAGCGAAGTTCTGGCCGTGATGCATTGCGTGCTGCTGCTGGCGGCGGCATCGGCGGCGCCGTGGCGGGCGCTGCTGGCGGTTCCGGTGCGTGTGCACCTGGTGTTTGCCAGCGTGCTGGCCTTGGTCCTGAGCTGGACCCTGACGGGCAATGAATGGTCGGTATTGGGCCTGGCCAGCGTCACCCTGCTGCTGGGGGCACCGCTGGCCTTGATCGTGGGCACGGCGGCCGAGTGCGTGGTGGCGATGCTCGATGATGTGCCGGTCCGCATGTTGTTGACCGCCGCCTGGGTCGATGTCGCGATCCCGGTCACGGTGACCGTGCTGCTGTTGCGGGCCGCCACGCTGTGGCGACCCGGCCATCGCCGCGTCTACACGCTGCTCGCGGCCGGTGTCGGCGGGATGCTTTCGCGACTCGCGCAATTGCTGGCGTTCAGCGTGATCGCGACACTGCCGTTGTCGCCGGAGACGGTGTTGCTGATGGTGCTGGCCGAAGGCCTTGTCAATGCGGCAATCATCGCGATTCTGTCGGCCTGTCGACCGCAATGGCTGCAAACCCTGAGCGAGCCTTGATCGGTGCTCACCTGTTTGGGGTATCGCAAGGCACGGCCGGGGCGACGGTATAATCCCGACGGCGGCGCCGTCCGGTGCCGGCCATGACCACCTATGGATCGACATGAAAGCGATCGTCTGCAAGGAATTCGGCCCGCCCGAGAAGCTCGTGTTCGAAGATGTCGAACTGCCGGCGCTCAAGCCCAATGAGGTGCGTATCGCGGTCAAGGCGGCCGGCGTCAATTTCCCAGACACGCTGATCATCGAGAACCGCTACCAGTTCAAGGGCACTCCGCCATTCGTACCGGGAGCGGAGGCGGCCGGCAAGGTCATCGAATGCGGCGAGAAGATCCGCCACCTGCGGCCCGGTGACATGGTGGCCGCGCTGTTGACCACCGGCGCCTTCGCCGAGGAAGCCATCACCTCGGGCGAGAACGTGCTGCCGATTCCGCAGACGATGTCGCCGGTGGATGCGGCCGTGTTTCCGATGATGTATGGCACCACCTTGTACGCGCTCAAGCAGCGCGGTCAGCTCAAGTCCGGCGAAACCCTGCTGGTGCTGGGTGCTGCCGGTGGGGTCGGTCTGGCCGCGGTGCAGATCGGCAAGCTGATGGGTGCGCGCGTGATCGCGGCGGCGAGCAGCGACGACAAGCTGGCGGTGTGCGCGGCGCACGGTGCGGACGAACTCGTGAACTACGCCGATACCAGCCTAAAGGACGCCGTCAAGCAACTCACGGGCGGCGCCGGCGCAGACGTGATCTACGATCCGGTGGGTGGCCCGCTGGCGCAGGATTGTCTGTCGTGCATCAATTGGAACGGTCGTTACCTGGTGATCGGCTTCGCCGCCGGCTCGATCCCGGAGATCGCTGCGAATCGCCTGCTGCTCAAGGGCGCGTCGGCCGTCGGCGTGTTCTGGGGCGCCTTCGTGAGCCGCGAACCGCAGGCCAGCTTCGACAATTTCCAGCAGCTGTTCGAGTGGTACGCCGAGGACCGGCTCAAGCCGATGGTGTCGAAAACCTATCCTTTGGCGGAAGCCGCCCAGGCGCTGCAGGACATGCTGGAGCGCAAGGTCACCGGCAAGCTCGCGCTCACGACCTGAGGCGAGGTTCCCGACCTCAGGCGCTCAGCGCTTCGAGTGGCGCGGCGTCGATCAGGCTCCGTCTGTAGTCCGCCAGTTCGGCGATGCTCAGCCTCACCAGTTGGTGGCGATGCGCATAGCGCTCGATGTCCGCTCCCCGTGCCATGCTGCCGTCCGGGTTCATCAACTCGCACAGCACGGCCGCCGGCTTGAGCCCGGCCAGCACCGCCAGATCCACCGAGCCCTCGGTGTGTCCGCGGCGTTCCAGTACGCCGCCGGGTACCGCGCGCAGCGGAAAGACGTGGCCCGGTCGCGCAAGATCCTCCGCTTGTGCGCCGTCGGCGATCGCGGTGCGAATCGTGGTCACGCGGTCTGCGGCCGATACGCCGGTGGTGACACCTTGTCGCGCCTCGATGCTGACGGTGAAACCGGTGCCGTAGCGGCTGTTGTTGACCGGAACCATCGGCGGCAGTTGCAGGCGCTGGATCGTCGCATCATCCAGACACAGGCACACAATGCCGCTGCAATCACGGATCAGCATCGTCATGCTCGCAGTGTCGATGCGCTCGGCGGCGACGATCAGGTCGGCCTCGTTCTCGCGATCGAAATCATCCATCAGGATGACCGGCCGGCCCTGACGCAAATCGGCCAGTGCCCGTTCCAGACGTTGATCGAACGCCTGTTGCTGGGTGGGAAAAACTTCGAATTGGGTCATTGAAACGCGCTCATGCAATCAGAAATGGGCGTTTCAGGGCATACGGCAACCATTCGCCGCGGCACCGGTTCCCGGTGCTGATGGCAAGGGCCGCACATCTTCTTTCATCCGGACTGTGACCGTCGGCTCTGGAGTCTCACCAGATCTGCTGACCCCGCAATGTGATTGCGGGCGCTCGCGGGCTTGCCACTAGGCTTTACCGCCGGTGGGGAATTTCGCCCCGCCCTGAAGACATACGTGCCGCCGTTGTTGGTGGCGCAGCGATTCTAACGGTTCTTTCGACGGCGGGTATCGTTTCGGATTCGACGGAAGACAGTTCACGGTGCGGGCACGGTTATAATCGCCACCCTTCGTTCACCGGACCGGGCCCGCGAACATTGCCGCGGCCCGTCCCGATCACCAGTTCCTGAAACGGATGTTCAAACGCATACTCGTCGTCTGCACCGGCAATATCTGTCGTAGCCCCATCGGCGAAGGTCTACTCAAAGCACGGCTGGACGGTCGTGGAATCGAGGTGTTTTCGGCCGGCGTCGGCGCGCTGGTCGGGCACCCTGCCGATGCGCATGCCAGCGCGGTGATGCGCGAGCATGGCTACGATATCGACGCGCACCGCGCGCAACAGGCCACCCAGCCGATCCTGGCCCATTCCGACCTGATCCTGACGATGGACCAGACGCATTCGGATTGGCTGAACCAGCGCTATCCGCAGTTTCGCGGGCGGGTGCACAAGATGCTCAAGTGGCAGGCCAATGCCGATGTGGACGATCCGTATCGACGCCCGCGCGAAGCCTTTGAGCGCTCATTCAGTGAAATCGAATCGGGCGTGGACGACTGGGTCAAGCGCTTGGGGTAAGGGACCATGGCGTCCCGCGGCACGATATTCGATCACTGAATTTGCTTAGATCGAAGGCGCCGCAAGGGCTGGAGCGGTGCGAGGATACGTTAGACTCGCGCCCGCTGCGGAACCGGTAGCGGGTCGATACGGTCGATCCACTCCGTCCGCACGAAGCATTACGCGTCCGCTTTGCTTGAAATGCTTCAGGGCGGATGATGCTCGTTTCGCCGCAAATCGACGCACCTCATTTTCTTCAGACGATACGAACAGGTACTTGAGCGATGGCTGCCCTTGGAACCGAACGCGTCCTCAGCGTTCGCCATTGGAATGACACTCTTTTCAGTTTCACCACGACGCGCGACCCGAGTCTGCGCTTCGAGAACGGCCAGTTCGTGATGATCGGCCTGCAGGTGGAACAGCGGCCGCTGCTGCGCGCCTACAGCATTGCCAGCGCGAACTATGAAGAGCATCTGGAATTCTTCAGCATCAAGGTGGCGAACGGTCCGCTGACATCGCGGCTGCAACATCTCAAGGAGGGCGACGAAATCTTCGTCAGCAAGAAGCCCACCGGAACGTTGCTGTTGCATGACCTGCTGCCGGGCAAGCATCTGTACCTGCTGTCCACCGGGACCGGCCTTGCGCCATTCATGAGCCTGGTCAAGGACCCGGAGATGTACGAGCGTTTCGAGAAGATCGTGCTGGTGCACGGTGTGCGCCAGGTCAACGAGCTGGCGTATGAGGAATACCTGTCCGAAACTCTGCCGAACGATGAAATTCTCGGCGAGTACGTGCGTGACAAGCTGATCTACTATCCGACCGTGACGCGCGAACCATTCCGCAACACCGGTCGCCTGACCCAGCTGATCGAAAGCGGCAAGCTGTTCGACGATATCGGCCTGCCTCGCCTCAAGCCGGAAACCGACCGCGCGATGCTGTGCGGCAGTCCGGCGATGCTGACCGATACCGCAGCCCTGCTCGACGCCCACGGCCTCAGGATTTCTCCGCATATCGGGGCGCCCGGTGACTACGTGATCGAGCGGGCCTTCGTCGAAAAGTAGGCCGGGCGCCCCTGTCGCCGGCCTGCCGCTACGGTACTGCCGCGCTGGGTGTAGAATTTGCAGTCGGCTTTGCGACGATCCGCGCGTCTGTACGGCAGTTCCCGCCGTGGCATGCGGCGTTGCCCGCACCGTTGCACACATGCTGCCCCCCAAGTCTTCAAGCGCCCGAATCATTGTCATTGGCGACCGCCCGGGATCGCGCCAATCCACGGTGAGAACGCTGAGTGCCTCCGGGCTCTCGGAGACCATCGAGGCGGCCGGAGTCGACGAAGCGATTTCGCAGCTGGCCGGCATCGATCTGATTGTTCTGGATGCCAATGCGTCCGAATACGCCGCGCTGGCGCAATGTCGTCAGCTCCGCGAGCACTGCGGGTCCGAACTACCGATACTCAGCTTGGCCCCGGCCGGTTTGCGCGAGGCCTTGGACGCGGTTACCGACGTCTGTCTTGCGCAGCCGGTGGAGCCCGCCGTGCTGATTGCCGTCATCAGCACGCTGCTGCGCGCGCGGGCCGCGGAAACGGCCTTGAAGCCTTCGAAAAGAAATACGCAAGCGCCCCCGCAACAGGACGGAGACACCCGCACCGATTCCGAGAACGGACTGAAGGACGACATGCTGTCGGTGCTGTCACACGAGTTGCGTAACCCGCTGAATGCGATTTCGGGTTGGGTGCAGATCCTTGCTCAGGATCGTTCGCCCGAGACGCTGCGCGAAGGGATCGCCGCGATCGGACGCAATACCCAGATCCAGATTGAACTGATTTCCGATCTGGTGGATGCCTCGCGCTCCCTGACCGGCAAGCTGGAACTCGATCTTCAATCCGTCGACCTGGGCTTCATCACCGAGCAGGCCGTCACGGCCCTGTATGCCGACGCCTCCGGACGACGGTTGACGTTGCGCGGCGCCGAGCTCTACACCTGCACGGTCCGTGGCGATCAGTCGCGTTTGCAACAGCTCGTACGCTCCTTGATCGGTCTCGGTATCCGGCATGCGGCCGAAGGCGGCACGATTGGCCTCACGCTCGCGCAGGACGGCGATCTGGCGATGCTCTCGATCAGCATCGACCGCTGCGATATCGAACAGGCAGTGCTGGACGGTATTTTCAACGTGAGTGCCTCGAAACCGCGCCGGCGTCTCGACGGACCTGGCCTCAAGCTGTTGATGGCGAAGCGCCTGGCGGAGCTGCATGGTGGCGCGCTCAGTGCGACAAGGGATGCCGGCGGGGCGCTTCGATTCTCCTTGAGCGTGCCCAGTGAAGCGGATGCTGCGCCGGTCGATATCGATGCGCTCACGGCGCAGGCGATGCAGGCTGAAGTCAGTCGCCTGGCCGGTATCGACGTGATGGTGGTCGATCCGGACACCGAATCGCGTCAGGCATTGCGCGACCTGTTGCGTTCGCTTGGCGCCAACATGATCGAATGTGCCAGTTCCGAGCGCGCGCTCAAGCTGCTGCGCGGTATGCACCCGTCCGTGATCATTCTCGCCGCAGGACTTGCAGGGGATGATCTCGGCCGCTTCACGGCCGGGGCGCGACGCTATGGCGGTGTCGAACAGCCAATGATTGTCCTGCTGCCGAGCGATGCGGCGGCGATGTCGGCATCAGCGTTGGACGGATTCCAGGCGCAGCTGCACCGGCCGGTCACGCGCGAGGCCTTGTGCTCGGCGGTCGAGTCGGTGGTGTCGGCGCGCCACTGAGCGCATGAACCGCGGTTCACGAAAAAGCCCACCGTTTGAAGGTGGGCTTGGGGACCGACACGGGTAATCGCCTATTCGACCGCGTCGCCTTCGCTCACGGTGATCGTGATCGTGTCGGATTTGACCACCGGATCGGTCGGCTGATGTTTCCAGTCACCGAGGATCAGTTGCAGGGTGTGTTCGCCGGGCGTGAGTTCGATCTCGGTTTCGGTCTGTGCCTTGCCGAAGTGAACGACTTGATCGGTAGCCGGCAAGGGCCGGTCGGTGTCAATCTCCGGATCATCGATCAGCAGATGATGGTGGCCGGAATTCGGCAACGGGTCGCCAGCGGGCACGATCTTCACGTGTTCCGCGCCAAACAGGATTTTCACCGGACTGCTTACGGTAGCGCCATCGGTGGGTTCCACGAAGTAGACCCGCGCATCGTCCGGAACCGGAGCGGGGGCGCTCATGGCCGGTTCGGTCGTCATCTCATGGGCAGCCGGCTCGGCGGGGGTCATTGCCTTCATGTCCTCTGCACTGTCAGCGGGTTCCTGATTGCAGCCGGCGGCCAGAGTCAGAACGAACAAGGGGACGGCGGCGTAGGCGAGACGCATGGCATGCTCCTGCTGCGTTGGGGGAGGCCGATTCTTCCACATGGCGAGCGCCGCGACCAACTCGCGCAAAACCGCTGTGCATTGTGGCCGGACCGCAAAACGTGTACCGTGCGCGCCAGTTTGTCGCGGCGCGGTCCGGTTCGCGCCCGAGGTCCACCGGCCTTAGCCGCTTTTCCTCTTTCGCAAACCTGTCCGGCCTTCGCCGGATAATCCGAATCTCATGCGCCTGAACCGGTGCTTCCAGCGGAAGCCAGGCCGAACAGGATGCATACCAGATGAATTTTTCTGAACTCGGCGTAGACGCCGCCCTTGCGCGTGCGGTCGCCGATCTCGGTTTTACCGTTCCCACGCCGATCCAGGCCCAGGCCATTCCCGTGGTGCTGAAAGGCGGTGATCTGCTCGCTGCCGCACAAACCGGCACCGGCAAGACCGCTGCCTTCATGTTGCCGCTGATGAGCCGGCTGATGCAGGGCAATTCGCGGCGCGAGCCGCGCGCCCTGGTGCTGACGCCGACGCGCGAGCTGGCCTCGCAGATCGCCGACGATGCCTCGGCCTACGGCCGCCATGCGCGGCTGCGCAACACCCTGATCTTTGGCGGCGTCAGCGCGCGTCCCCAGGAAGCAGCGCTGCGTCGTGGCGTCGATATCGTCATCGCCACCCCGGGGCGTCTGCTGGATCACGCTTCCACGCGCACCATCGACCTGTCCCACGTCGAGATTCTGGTGCTGGACGAGGCCGACCGCATGCTCGACATGGGCTTCATCCGCGACATTCGGCGCATCCTTGCCTTGCTGCCGGCGAAGCGTCAGAACCTATTGTTCTCGGCGACGTTCTCGCCGGAGATTCGCGGTCTCGCGGGCAGCCTGCTGCATGCCCCGGCGACGGTGGATGTGGCGCCGCGCAACGCTACCGCCGAGCGCGTCGAACAGCGCATCTATCATTGCGACAAGTCGCGCAAGCAGCCGCTGCTGTCCTACCTGATCGGCAGCGGGAACTGGCGTCAGGTGCTGGTCTTCGCCCGCACCAAACACGGTGCCGACCGCCTCGCCAAGCAGCTCGAGCGTGACGGGCTGACGTCCGCCGCGATTCACGGCAACAAGTCACAGAACGCCCGCACACGGGCGCTGGCCGACTTCAAGGCGAACCGCGTACGGGTGCTGGTGGCCACCGACATTGCCGCGCGCGGCATCGACATCGTCGAACTGCCGCATGTGGTCAACTACGAGCTGCCGCATGTGCCGGAAGACTACGTGCATCGCATCGGTCGCACCGGTCGTAACGGCTGCGAGGGCGAAGCGATCTCACTGGTGTCCGAGGACGAACGCGGGCAACTGCGCGATATCGAGCGGCTGCTCAAGCGCAGTCTGCCGGTGACCGAGCAGGCCGGCTTCACCTTGAGTCGTCCGCCTTCCGGAGAGGTTCGTCGCCCCGCAAAGACCCCTGCCAAACCCAATAATGCCCGCGCCGAGGACGGTAACAAGTCCGGCGCGCCGGGCCAGAAGCGCCGTCGGCGCCCCCGTCGTGACGGGCAGGCGCCGCACAGCGGCCACGCTCACCCTTCCAAGACCAAGGATCGCGCATGATTCGTATCTACGCAGGCGGCCTGCCGCCCGATATGACCGAGCAGGAACTTTCAGAGCTGTTTTCCGAACACGGCCGGGTACGCGAGCTGTCGCTGGCCCATGACGTCTTCACCGGCCGTTGCCGTGGCTTCGGCTTCGTGGCGATGGAAGGCCACCATGCGCGGGCCGCGATCACGGGCCTCAACGGGCGCGAAGTGCGCGGACACATCCTTCGCGTCAATCAGGAAAAGACCAAGCCGGGCGCACGCCGCGGCGGTCGTCGCTAGTTGATCTAGTCGTCCAACTGCCCGACCGCTACGGGTATTGCCAAAGAGTATTTTTCTCCCTCTGGGAGAGGGTCGGGGTGAGGGCGCTTTCATGGCTCCCGCACTGGGCCCCAAGGCGAAAAGCGCCTTATCCCCAGCCTTTCTCCCGGAGGGAGAAGAGCGCCATTTAAGCTCCTCGGTTCCTGCCGCCGACGCTCCTAGGCCCTTTCGATCCGGTCCACGCCGTCGGCGTGCCCAAGCAGGAGCACGTCGGCTCCGCGGTGGGCGAACAATCCCACGGTGACCACGCCGGCGATCTGGTTGATCGTGCTTTCCAGCGCGGGTGGGTCGGAAATCTGCAGGCCGTGAACGTCCAGAATGTGGTTGCCGTTGTCGGTGACCACGCCCTCGCGCCATACCGGACGACTGCCGATTGCCGCCAGCTTCCGGGCCACCAGACGGCGGGCCATCGGGATCACTTCCACCGGCAGGGGAAAGGCGCCGAGCACATCGACGCGCTTTGAGCGGTCTGCAATGCAGATGAAGCGTTGGCTCGCGGCGGCCACGATCTTTTCGCGCGTCAGCGCGGCGCCGCCGCCCTTGATCAGGTTCAGGCCCGCGTCGGCTTCGTCGGCGCCGTCCACGTAGATCGAAATGCCATCGACCTCGTTGAGGTCGACCACCGGAATGCCGATAGCCTTGAGCCGTTCGGTGCTGGCGAGCGACGACGATATGGCGGCGGGAATCTCCGACTTGCGCGGGGCCAGTGCGTCAATGAAGAAATTGACGGTGGAACCGGTGCCGACACCCAATACCTCTCCCGGAACCAGATACTGCAGAGCCGACTCGGCGGCGAGACGTTTGGCAGAATCCTGGGACATGGGCGGGCGCGGCGGAAGTGGTCGCTGAATCTACCGTGTTTTGTGGCGTTTCTCACCCGGAAACCGGTTTCGCCGGCCGCGTTCCGAACAAGGCGGTGCCGATACGTACGAGCGTCGCACCTTCGGCGATCGCCACTTCGAAGTCGCCGGACATGCCGGCGGACAGGGTGTCCAGTTCCAGGCCGCGTTCAATCAGCGATTCATACAGTTCACGCAGTCGCCGGTAAGGTCGCCGCGCGTCGCCCTCCGGCGCAACGCGCGCCGGAATCGTCATCAGTCCACGCAGCCGCAGTCCGGGCTGAGCGGCGACGAATTCGCACAGCGCGGCAGCATCGCCGGGTGCCACGCCGGACTTGCTGGCTTCGCCGTCGATGTTGACCTGCACGCATACATTCAACGGCCCGAGCGACGCCGGACGCTGCTCGCCGAGGCGGCGTGCGATCCTGTCGCGGTCCACACCGTGAACCCAGTCGAAGCGGGACGCGATCTCGCGCGTCTTGTTGGACTGAACCGGCCCGGTGAAATGCCATTCCAGTCCGCAATCGGCGAGCGCGTCCATTTTCTTCACGGCTTCGGACAGATAGTTCTCACCGAAGGCGCGTTGGCCGTTGCGCACAGCATCACGAATCGTTTCAACATCGAAGGTCTTGCTCATTGCGAGCAGCCGAACGGTTCCCGGTGCGCGCCCGGCGGCGGCACTTGCCTGCGCGATCCGGGCCCGGATTTGCGCAAGGTTTTCAGCGATGTGCGTTTTCTTGCCTGTCATCGGGTTTGCCGATAGTGTTCGAGCGTTCGGGGAGCCGCAATCAACTGGGGAGTGTTCATGGATATCGCGCAGCTCTTGAGCTTTGCCGTCAAGCAAGGCGCATCCGATTTGCACCTGTCGGCCGGGGTCGAGCCGATGATTCGTGTCGACGGCGACGTCAAGCGCATCAACCTGCCGCCGATGGAGCACAAACAGGTGCACGGCATGATCTACGACATCATGAACGACAAGCAGCGCAAGGACTACGACGAGTTCTTCGAGACCGACTTTTCGTTCGAGATTCCGGGGCTTGCCCGTTTCCGCGTCAATGCCTTCACCCAGGCGCGCGGCGCCGGCGCGGTGTTTCGCACGATCCCCAGCAAGATCATGTCGCTGGAAGATCTCAAGTGTCCGCCGATCTTCAAGGACATCGCCAAGTTCCCGCGTGGCGTGGTGCTGGTCACCGGCCCGACCGGCTCGGGCAAGTCGACCACGCTGGCGGCGATCGTCGACCACATCAACGAAAACGACTACGGGCACATCCTCACGATCGAGGACCCGATCGAATTCGTGCACCAGTCCAAGAAGTGTCTGATCAACCAGCGGGAGGTGCATCGCGATACGCTCGGTTTCAATGAAGCGCTGCGTTCGGCGCTGCGCGAGGATCCGGATGTCGTTCTGGTCGGCGAAATGCGTGATCTGGAGACGATCCGTTTGGCGCTGACCGCCGCCGAAACCGGGCATCTGGTGTTCGGCACCCTGCACACCAGTTCCGCCGCCAAGACCGTTGATCGCGTGGTCGATGTGTTTCCGGCGGCCGAGAAGGACATGGTTCGCGCGATGCTGTCCGAATCGCTGCGCGCGGTGATCTCGCAGACCCTGCTCAAGAAAACCGGCGGCGGCCGCGTGGCGGCCCATGAGATCATGCTGGGCACCCCGGCGATCCGGAACCTGATCCGCGAAAACAAGATCGCGCAGATGTACTCGGCGATCCAGACCGGCGGCAAGGACGGCATGCAGACGCTCGACCAATGCCTCAAGGACATGGTCAAGCGCGGCCAGGTGTCCACCGCCGAAGCGCGCCTGCGCGCCATGAACAAGCACGACTTCTGATGTCCGCCCCTCGCGGAACTGGCCTCGCGGGGCGCCGCATTTCGGCAATAGTGCTGGGGGCGCTTATGCTATGGACCAGTGTCGCCGTGTCGGGGGAACTCCCGAAAGTCGGAGATGTCCCGCCGAATGTCTTCGGCAAGGACCAGCGCCGTGTACGCGTGGATCTCGAAGCCTTGAAAGGCGAGGTCGTGGTGCTGACGTTCTGGGCCTCTTGGTGCGGCCCCTGCATGAAGGAAATGCAGATGCTGTCGCAGCTCAAGGCGCTGGCGGACAAGAAGAACGCCAGCCTGGAGATCATCGCGGTCAATTTCCACGAATCGCATGAGCGCTATCGGCAGATACAGAAGCTGCTCAAGGACCTGCCGATTCGAGTCGTCGAGGACCGATACGCGCGCGCATCGCAGACCTATGGCATCAAGGGGATTCCCAACATGTGGCTGATCGGTCGTGATGGCGTGATCGCGGGCCACCATGTCGGCTACTCGGAAGCGCAGCTCAATGATCTGCTGGCGGAGATCAGCGCGCTGATGTCGGCGCCGGCGCAAGTCGCCACGCTGGCCCAGCCGCGCTGAGCTGCGCATCGCACTGACGAGGCACCGATGGAACGAGATCAGGCAATCAAACTCGTCAGCCAGTTGCTGGGCTTGATGAAACAGAAAGGGGGCTCGGACCTGTTCATCTCCTCCGGCTTTCCACCGGCGATGAAGATCGACGGAAAGCTCACGCCGGTGATGGACAAGCCACTGACCGCGGAAGCCGCCGCAGTGATCATGCGGGCCTTGATGAATGATCGGCAGATCAAGGAGTTCGAAGCCAGCAACGAGTGCAATTTCGCGATTTCGCCGCCGAACATCGGCCGCTTTCGCGTCAATGCCTTCGTTCAGCAGGGCCGCGTCGGCGGCGTGATGCGCATGATCAACACCACCATCCCCAGCTTCGAAGACCTGGGACTGCCGCCGCAGTTGCGCGACGTGGTGATGGCCAAGCGTGGTCTGGTGCTGATGGTCGGCGCCACTGGTTCCGGCAAGAGCACCTCGCTGGCGGCGATGCTCGGCTATCGCAACACCCATTCGCATGGTCACATCATCACCATCGAAGACCCGATCGAGTACGTGCATCCGCATGTCGGTTGCCTGGTCACCCAGCGCGAGGTCGGAGTCGATACGTTCTCCTGGGAAAACGCGCTCAAAAATACCCTGCGTCAGGCGCCGGACGTGATTCTGATCGGCGAGATCCGCACCCGCGAAACCATGGAATACGCGATCAACTTCACGGAAACGGGGCATCTGGTGCTATCCACACTGCACGCCAACAGCGCCAACCAGGCACTGGACCGCATCGTCAACTTCTTCCCGGAGGAAAAGCACGAGCAGTTGCTGATGGACCTTTCGCTGAACCTGCGTGCCATCATTTCGCAACGGCTGGTGCGCAGTGAAGCCGGAGGGCGTGCCGCCGCCATGGAGATTCTGATCAACTCACCGCTGATCTCCGACCTGATCTTCAAGGGCGATGTGGCGATGATCAAGGAGGTCATGGGCCGTTCGCGCGAGCAGGGCATGATCACCTTCGACCAGTTCCTGTTCGACCTGTTCGAGGCCGGCACCATCAGCTACGAGGAAGCCCTGCGCAATGCGGACAGCCAGAACGAGCTGCGTCTTCGCGTCAAGCTGGAATCCACCCGTGCGCGCCAGGACCTGCTGGAAGACCCTGGTGTTCGCGCCATGCAGATGAAGGACGAGGACGACGGCCAGAGTCTGCGCCGATAACACTAATGAGCACGCCGCCGACTTCCCTGCAAACCTTCCAGAAGCTGCTGGCCTACCTCAAGCTGGCCGTCGAGAAAGGCGCATCCGATCTGTTCTTCTCACCGGACGCGCCGGCGATGCTCAAGATCGAGGGCCAGATGCTGGCCGTGGGCAAGACCCGGCTCAGCAGCGACTTCATCAAGGCACTCGCCTACAGCATTCTCTCGCCGGAGCAGCGGGAGGTGTTACGCACGCGGCTGGAAATCGATGTGGCGACGGAAGCCGGTGGATTGGGCCGCTTTCGCGTCAACATCTTCCACCAGCGCTCGACGGTAGCGATGGTGCTGCGTCATGTGAAAGCCGAGGTGCCGCGGCTCGAGCAGCTCGACATGCCCGAAATCATCAAGAATCTGGTGATGCTCAAACGCGGCATGGTGCTGATGGTCGGCGCCACCGGCTCCGGCAAGAGCACCACGCTGGCGGCGATGATCAAGCATCGCAATGAACACGCGGCCGGCCATATCCTCACGATCGAAGACCCGATCGAATACGTGCATCCGAATTGCCGCAGCATCGTCAACCAGCGCGAGATCGGCGAAGACACCGAATCCTACGAACGCGCGCTGTTCAGCTCCCTGCGCGAAGCACCGGACGTGATCCTGATTGGCGAAATCCGCAAGCGCGACACCATGGAGGCGGCGATCCAGCTGGCCAACACCGGCCATCTCGCCCTGTCGACGCTGCACGCCAACAATGCCTATCAGGCTTTGCAACGCGTGGTGAACCTGTATCCGCCGGAACTGCGCGACCAGCTCTACATGGACCTCTCGATGACTCTGCGCGCGATCGTGTCGCAGCGACTCGTACGCCGCAAGGACGGCAGGCGCTGCGCCGCGGTGGAGGTCATGATCAACACCCCGTACATTCAGGAACTGATATTGAACAAGCGGATCGACGAGGTGCACGAAGCCATGGTGCAGTCTTCGGACCGTGGCATGCAGAGTTTCGACCAGTCGCTGTATGCCTTGTATCAAAGTGGCGCGATCGAACTCGAAGAAGCGCTGGAGAATGCCGATTCGCGCGCCAATCTCGAGGCCAAGATCAATTTCGGAGGCTGAATGAGCAGGATTGTCGCGTTTCTGGGCTTGGCTGGCCGCGGGTATGTTCCGCTATGGCTTGCTTTGCTGTCGTGCACGGCATGCGCCTACGCTCATGCCGCAGGCGCCGCCGAATGCGAGTCGCCCCGAAATTCGCGCCAGGTGCGTACCGCGGTCGAGGACGCGCGCTCGGCGATTGCCGAGGGGCGGGCCGCTTCCGCCATCGAGTCCCTGCTGGCACAAGCCGCGACGACGCGAAAGGATGCCGACCGCGCGACGCTGTTGCTGACGGCCGGATACCTGCAGCTTCGGGGCCGGCAACTCGACGAAGCGAGCGACACGCTGGCGGCCGCGATGCAGGCTGCGTCACCGGACAGTGCGACGCGCCGGAGCGTGCGAGAGCTGATGGCGCAGGCGCTGTGGGAGCAGAAGCGGTATCAGCAGATCATCGAGCTGTACGAATCGACGAACGTCTGTGTCTTGGAGTCGCCGTGGACCGCCTCGTATTCGTACGGCGCCGCGCTGCTCAAGACGGGACAGTTGGACCGTGTCTACGAATTGGCGGCGGCAGTGATCGGGCCTATGCGCGAATCGATGAACCTGCGCGATGATGAGCCGCTGTATGACGGTTTCGAATGGCAGGTGCTCGGCATGTCTGCGCAATGCGCGCTCCAGAAGCGCAGGCCCTGTCTGGAGAGTTGGCGCGATCTCTATCGGATACGCGACATGAGCGAAACGATATCGCCTGCGTTGAGCTTCATGCTTCCTCGTATCAAGGATTGGCCGGAAGCGCAGGCGATATTGCCCGGGACCATCACACTGGATGCGGGCGTCGCCAACGACGGGGACTGGGTTCCGGCCGCGATCATGCGTGACGCGGTGCCCGCCTATCCGACTTCGGCGATCCGAAACGGTCAGGAGGGCTGGGTTTTGCTACGCATCGAGTTCGATCGGGACGGCAATGTTTCTGACGCCGAAGTGCTGAAATCTCGACCTGAGCGCGTCTTCGATGCCGCCGCGTTGTCGGCGGCAAAGCGGATCGTCATGATGCCCTCGCCGGACATTCCGGCCGGTGAAACGCGCGCGACGCGCAAGCTCTACCAATTCCGCATTGCGCGGTAGAACGTGCTGCGCTTCGCCCTCCAGCGCCTGCTCTACGCGATCCCCACAGTGCTGGTGCTGGCGACGCTGACCTTCTTTCTGATGCACGCCGCGCCGGGTGGGCCGTTCGATCGCGAGCGCGCCTTGGCGCCGCAGGTGCGCCAGCAGGTCGAAGCGGCCTATGACCTCGACAAGCCGGTCTGGCGGCAGTACCTGATCTACCTGGGCCGTCTGGCGCACGGCGATCTCGGGCCGTCCTTCCAGTACCCCGGATTCACCGTCAACGAACTGATCGCGAGCGGCTTTCCGGTCTCGCTGAAGCTGGGCGGGCTGGCGATGTTGCTGGCGCTGGCGGGCGGCGTCACGGTCGGAGCGTATGCCGCCTTGCGACAGAAGCGATTCGGCGACTATGCGTCGATGAGCCTGGCGATGACCGGGATAGCCCTGCCGAATTTCGTCATCGCCCCGTTGCTGGTGCTCTTTTTCGCGCTCGGTCTGGGCTGGCTGCCGGCCGGGGGTTGGGAAGCCGGTCAGTGGCAGGACATGGTGCTGCCGGTGGTGGCGCTGGCCCTGCCGCAACTCGCCTACCTGGCGCGGCTGACGCGTGGCAGCATGGTCGAGGTGCTGCGCTCGGACTTCATCCGGACGGCCCGCGCCAAGGGCTTGCCGGAACGAACCGTGATCGCCCGGCATGCCTTGCGTCCGGCGCTGATGCCGGTGGTGTCCTATCTCGGGCCTGCCACCGCCGCGCTGATCACCGGCTCGGTGGTGATCGAACAGATCTTCTCGATACCGGGCCTGGGACGACATTTCATTCAGGGTGCGCTGAATCGCGACTACACCGTCGTCATGGGCGTGGTGATCTTTTATGGCGTGCTGATCGTGGCACTGAACTTCATTGTGGACCTGAGTTATGGCGCGCTCGATCCGCGAGTGCGGCAGCGCTGATGGCAGCGCCAGCCACTCCTTTGGCACCCGCATCCGCGATCGGAAGTTCCGGGCCTTTGGCGTGGCGGCGTTTGCGCGAGCATCGCGCGGCGCTGGTGTCCCTGGTGCTGCTCGTGCTGATCGCCCTGAGCTGCATGATCGGGCCGTGGTTGCTGGAGTGGAGCTATGACGAACTCGACTTCGAGCACGTCAACGCCGCCCCGGCGCCGGAGGCCGGCCACTGGTTCGGCACCGACAGTGTCGGCCGCGATCTGCTGGCGCGCACGCTGCACGGCGGACGCATATCGTTGCTGGTCGGCATCGTCGCCACACTGGTTTCCCTGAGCGTGGGCGTGGTCTATGGCGCGGTGGCCGGTTATGCCGGTGGCCGCGTCGACAACCTGATGATGCGCGCCGTGGACATCCTCTACGCACTGCCGTTCATGTTTCTGGTGATTCTGCTGATGGTGCTGTTCGGCCGACACCTCGTGTTGATCTTCATCGCCATCGGCGCGATCAACTGGCTGGACATGGCGCGCATCGTCCGCGGTCAGACGCTTTCGCTGAAACACAAGGAATTCGTCGACGCGGCGCGTGTCGGCGGTGTCGGCCCGTACGGCATCCTGCGCCGACACATCGTGCCGAACCTGATGGGCGTGGTCGTGGTGTACGTCACGCTCACGATTCCGCAGGTGATCCTGGTGGAATCGTTTCTCGGCTTTCTCGGGCTGGGCGTGCAGGAGCCGTCCACGAGCTGGGGCGCCCTGGTCAATGACGGTGCTGCCGACATGGAAACCGCACCGTGGGCGCTGGCGTTTCCGGCTGGCTTCCTCGCGGTGACGCTGCTGTGCTTCAACTTCCTCGGCGATGGCCTGCGCGATGCGCTGGACCCCAAGGATCGGTAGCCATGCGGGCTGAATCAGAAGCAGAACCTCGTGCCAAGGCGCAAAGACGCGAAGAAGAGCGGTTTTTAAATGCGCAGATCGCTTTTGAATCTTTCCCTTTGCGCCCTTGCGTCCTTGCGCGAGACCAAGAGCTATTTCGATGACGCTCCTTCAGGTCCAGAATCTGGGAGTGCGCTACTCGGCGCATGGCCGCGAGGTTCGCGCGGTCGATTGCGTCAGCTTCGAACTGGCGGCGGGCGAGGCGCTCGGCATCGTCGGTGAATCCGGGTCCGGCAAGTCGCAGACCGCGCTGGCGGTGATCGGCCTGCTGAGCGCGGGCGCTCGCTGCACGGGACGCATCGAATTCGATGGGCAGTCCCTGCTCGACGCACGGCCGCGTCAGCTGGCGCGGATTCGCGGCGCCGAGATCGGCATGGTATTCCAGGACCCGATGAGCTCGCTCAACCCCTACCTGCGCATCGGGGCCCAGATTCAGGAGGTTCTGGGCCTGCACCGCGGCCTGCGCGGTGGCGCGGCGCGGGCCGAGGCCGAGCGCTGGCTGTCCACCGTGCAGATCACCGATGCGCGCCGCCGTCTGACGCAATATCCGCATGAACTCTCGGGCGGCATGCGTCAGCGCGTGATGATCGCAATGGCGCTGTGCTGCGGTCCGCGCCTGCTGATCGCGGACGAAGCCACCACGGCGCTGGATGTCACGGTGCAGGCGCAAGTGCTGCGCCTGCTCGCCCAGCTGCAAGGCGATCTGGGCCTGGCAATATTGCTGATTACGCACAACTTCGGCGTGGTGTCGGAGCTGTGCCAGCACGTTCTGGTGATGAACCACGGGATGGGGGTGGAGTGCGGCACCACCGAGCGCGTGCTGCACGCTCCGCAGGCCGAGTACACCCAGCGCCTGATCGCGGCGGTGCCGCGCTTGAGCGGGCCGGTGGTGGTTGGGTGAGGGCAACGGTTATGCCGCGCGGCACCCCGCACAATGAATCGCCTGCGGCATGGCCGTTGCCCTCACCCACCGCTCGCATTCGCGAGCGGTCCCCCTCTTTCCCGCATGCGGGCGAGGGTCGGTCGGCATCACGCCGCGCGTGATTCACGCAAAAGACCGCCGTTCTTTGCGTCTTCGCGCCTTTGCGCGACACGAAAGCCCCTACCAGCCGCGCTTGAGAATCGGCTTGAGGAAGTGCCCGGTATACGAGCGCTTGAGCTTGGCCACGGCCTCGGGGGTGCCGGCGGCGACGATTTCGCCGCCGCCGTTGCCGCCTTCCGGGCCGAGATCGATCAGCCAGTCGGCACGTTTGATGACATCGAGATTGTGTTCGATCACGATCACGGTATTGCCATGCTCGCGCAGGCGTTCCAGTACTTTGAGCAGTTGCGCCACGTCATGAAAGTGCAGGCCGGTGGTCGGCTCGTCGAGGATGTAGAGCGTCTGCCCGGTGTCGCGGCGTGACAGTTCCTTGGCCAGCTTGACGCGCTGCGCCTCACCGCCGGACAGCGTGGTCGCGTTCTGTCCCAGGGTGATGTACGAGAGACCGACTTCCATCAGGGTGTCGAGCTTGCGCTTGAGCACTGGCACTGCACCGAAGAACTCCAGCGCGTCCTCGACCGTCATGTCCAGGGCCTCGTTGATCGCCTTGCCCTTGTACTTGATCTCCAGGGTTTCGCGGTTGTAGCGGCGGCCGTGGCAGGTGTCGCAGGTGACGTAGACGTCCGGCAGGAAGTGCATCTCCACCTTGATCACGCCGTCGCCCTGGCAGGTTTCGCAGCGACCGCCCTTGACGTTGAAGCTGAAACGGCCGGGCGTGTAGCCGCGCGCGCGCGACTCGGGCACCGCGGCATAGAGTTCGCGGATCGGCGTGAACAAACCGGTGTAGGTCGCCGGATTGGAGCGCGGCGTGCGCCCGATCGGCGCCTGGTTGATGTCGATCACCTTGTCCAGCGAATCCAGGCCGGCGATCTCCCTGAGCGGCGAGTGCTGAATGCCGGCGCCATTGAGTTCGCGCGCGGCATAGGCGTAGAGCGTGTCGTTGACCAGCGTGGACTTGCCGGAACCGGACACGCCGGTGACGCAGGTGAACAGGCCCAGTGGAAATTCCGCATCGACATTCCTGAGGTTGTTGCCGGTCGCGCCCTTGAGCTGCAGCCAGCGTTCGTCCTGTGGCTTCACGCGTTGCTTGGGGACTTCGATGCGGACTTCGCCGGACAGGTATTTTCCGGTCCAGGACCGTTCCGCCTTTTCGAGATCGGCCGGGGAGCCGTGGGCGACGATCTCGCCACCGTGCACGCCGGCACCGGGGCCGATGTCGACCACGTAGTCGGCGGCGCGGATCGCATCCTCGTCGTGTTCGACCACGATCACGGTGTTGCCGAGATCGCGCAGGCGCGTCAGCGTCTGCAGCAGGCGTTCGTTGTCGCGCTGGTGCAGGCCGATGCTGGGTTCGTCCAGCACGTACATCACGCCGACCAGGCCGGCGCCGATCTGCGAGGCCAGGCGGATGCGCTGCGCCTCGCCGCCGGACAGGCTCTCGGCCGAGCGTGACAGCATCAGGTAATCCAGACCCACGTTGTTGAGAAAGCCCAGGCGCGCCGAAATCTCCTTGATGATCTTGTCGGCGATCTGGCCCTTGTGGCCGGGCAGCTCCAGCGCGCGGAACCAGTCCTCGGCCTCGCGGATCGACAGCCGCGTCAGCGCCGGCAAGGGCTGTTCAGCGACGAACACATTGCGCGCGGCACGGTTCAGGCGGTCTCCGTCGCAGGCGGGGCAGGGCTTGTCCGAGCGGTACTTGGCCAGTTCCTCGCGCACGGCGTCGGATTCGGTTTCGCGGTAGCGCCGCTCCAGATTGGGAATGATGCCTTCGAAACGGTGCGTACGCGTGGCCTTGCGGCCGCGTTCGTCCGGGTAGCGGAACGCGATCCTGTCAGTGCCGCTGCCGTACAGAACGATGTCGCGCGCCTTTTGCGGCATACGCACGAACGGCACTTCCAGGTCGAAGTCGTAGTGTTCGGCCAGCGACTGCAGGATCGCCCAGTAGTAGGGATTGCGGCGGTCCCAGCTGCGGATCGCGCCGGCCGCCAGCGACAGCTCAGGATGCGCGACCACGCGGTCCGGGTCGCACACCTGCATCTGGCCGAGACCGTCGCAGCTCGGGCAGGCACCGTGCGGCGCGTTGAACGAGAACAGGCGCGGTTCCAGCTCCGGCAGCGAATAGCCACAAACCGGGCAGGACATCCTGGAGCTGAAGCTGATGTGCTCGCCTTCGCCGGAATGCGGTGCGATACAGGCCAGGCCCTCGGCCAGCTTGAGTGCGGTTTCGAAGGATTCCGCCAGGCGCTGCTTCAATCCGCCGCCCGCATCGCCGCCGTCCGCAGCGGGAGCGCGCACCTTGAAGCGGTCGACCACCACCTCCACGTCATGCTTGAGCTTGCGGTTGAGGGTGGGGATCTCCTCCAGTTCGTAGACGCGTCCGTCGACGCGTGCGCGCACGAAGCCCTGCGCACGCATCTGCTCGAACACGTCCGCGTGCTCGCCCTTGCGGCCGCGGATCACCGGCGCCAGCAGCAACCAGGCCGAGCCTTCGGGCTGCGCCAGCACGCTGTCCACCATTTGTGACACTTCCTGCGCTTCGAGCACGGTGCCGTGGTCCGGGCAGCGCGGCTGGCCGACACGCGCGTACAGCAGGCGCAGGTAATCGTGGATTTCTGTGACGGTGCCGACGGTCGAGCGCGGATTATGCGAGGTCGATTTCTGCTCGATCGAAATCGCCGGCGACAGGCCCTCGATGGTGTCCACGTCGGGCTTCTGCATCATCGACAGGAACTGCCGGGCATAGGCCGACAGCGATTCGACATAGCGTCGCTGTCCTTCGGCGTAGAGCGTGTCGAAGGCGAGCGAGGACTTGCCGGAGCCGGACAGGCCGGTGAACACGATCAAGCGATCGCGAGGCAGGTCCAGCGAGACATTCTTGAGGTTGTGCGTGCGCGCGCCGCGGATGCGGATGGCGTCCATGGACATGGGTCAAGGGCCGGGGGGAATCGCGTACTATACGCAGAGAATTTTTCACGCCGCAAAGTGGTCGTGCCGGCGCCATGCCGGCGTGGAAGGGCCGCAACGTCGCGGCCGCGGGGTAAGGGCGCCCCAGACACGCGGTCCGTTCCTTGCGAGCAGACCGAACTGAATCCGACAGCGAGGGTCTTGGGGCCCCGAGTCCCGAACACACGAGCGATTTGTCCCGATGAACTCGATCGAACGGCGCGCCACGGGCGGTCTCGCCCTCGTCTACGCCCTGCGCATGATGGGCCTGTTCATGGTCCTCCCGGTATTCACGCCCTATGCCGAAGATCTGCCGGGCGGCGCCACGCCGCAGCAGATCGGTCTGGCGCTGGGCATCTACGGGCTGACCCAGGCGGTGTTGCAGATTCCGCTGGGCTGGCTGTCCGACCGAATCGGCCGCAAGCCGATCATCCTCGCCGGCATGGCCGTCTTCGCCGCCGGCAGCTGGCTGTCGTCCAGTGCCGACACCATAGAATGGCTGATCGTCGGGCGTGCGCTGCAGGGCGCCGGCGCCATTTCCTCCGCCGTCAGCGCCCTGCTGGCCGATGTCACGCGTGCCCAGGTGCGCACCCAGGCGATGACCCTCATGGGTGCCGGCATGGGCGGCGCCTTCGTGCTGGCGCTGATCATCGGGCCGCCGGTGGCGGGTGTGATCGGCGTCGACGGAATCTTCGCGGGCGCTGGCTGGCTCGCCCTGCTGACCCTGCCGATCCTGATCTTCATGGTGCCCAAGGCGCCGCGTCTGAGCGCTACGCGAGGGCGCGTGCGCGATGTGATCCGTGACGGTCGCCTGTTGCGCATCGATGGCGGCATTTTCCTGCTGCACGCGGCGATGACGGCAAGCTTCCTGATGTTGCCCGCGGCGATCGGCGAGGCCATGCACCTCGATCAGGCAGCGCAGTGGGAGGTCTACCTGCCGGTGATGCTGCTGTCGCTGTTCCTGGTCTTCCCGATCATCCGCATCGCCGAGAAGCACGGCCTGCAGCGCAGTGCCATGGTCGGCGCGATACTGGCGCTGGCCTCGGCGCTGCTGACACTCGGTTTCGCCGAACATCACCCGGCGGTTCTGGTGGGCGCGCTGGGTCTGTTCTTCATCGGCTTCAACTATCTGGAAGGTGCGCTGCCGTCGCTGATCTCGCGGATCGCGCCGGCCGACAACAAGGGCGCGGCGCTGGGGGTCTATGCCACCTCCCAGTTTCTGGGCGCCTTCGTCGGTGGCGCCGTGATCGGCGGCAATGCCATGGACTGGTTGGGAATGCACGGCTTTGCCGTGGTCGCGCTGCTGCCGCTGATCTGGCTGAGCTTCGTGTCCGGCATTCCGGTGGTGCCGCGTGACGAGGCGCCGGTCGAGGGCGAGCCGGCAGCGTCGCAGCGCTGACCGGGCGAGGTCCGGCACAGCGGGCCGGGTCCGGCATGATGCGCGCCCCCGACCGTCCCCGGGATTGCCCCCGGCATCACCCGTGCACGCATGCGGCGACGGCGTTATCGTAGCGTTCTGCGGCCCGCTGCCGGCATCAACGGCACCGCGGCGTACGGAATCTGTCCCCGGGGACACTCAGACCAGACACAGCGAGGAAGGCCATGGCCCGCGGCATCAACAAAGTCATCTTGATCGGCAATCTCGGCCAGGATCCGGAAGTGCGCTACACGGCGTCCGGTACGGCCATCGCCAATCTGCGCATTGCCACCTCCGAGCAATGGCGCGACAAGCAGACCGGCGAGAACAAGGAAAACACCGAGTGGCACACCGTCGTGCTGTTCGGCAAGACTGCGGAAATCGCCGGTCAATACCTCAAGAAGGGCCGTCAGGTCTATCTGGAAGGTCGCCTGCAGACGCGCAAGTGGCAGGACAAGTCCGGAAACGAGCGCTACAGCACCGAAGTCGTTGCCAATGAAATGCAGATGCTCGGCAGCACCACGGGCGGTGGTGGCGGCGGTACGGCCAGTTATGACCGAGGCGACAGCAGTCCGCCACCGTCTCGAAGCGCCTCGCCCGAACCGGCGATGGACCGCGACTTCGAGGACGACGATATTCCCTTCTAGCCGCTTCAAAAGCGGGTCTCGCGCCAAGACGCTGAGAGCGGCAAAAGACCGAAAGCGCCTTGCCTTGCGCCGTGGTGGCTCTGCGCGAGACCTGCTTTTCTCTTTGGAACCATCACTTTGGAAGCATCATGGATCGTCGGCGTATTGCCGTCTGTCTGGCGGGCGCCGCGGCCTTCGTGCCGCTCTATTCACCGCAATCGCTGCTGCCGTTGCTGCGCGGCTGGGTGGGCCACGACGCATTTCTGGCCGGCCTGATCATTTCGGCTGGCACGTTCGGTGTGGCGGTTGCCGCGCCGTTCATTGGCTTGGTCGCCGACCGTCTGGGCCGTCGACGCGTCATCGTTCTCGCCAGTTTTTCGGCGGTGGTGCCCACCGTGCTTGCCGCGCTGTCGCCGAGCGTGCATTGGTTGATCGCCTTCCGCTTTCTCGAAGGGCTGAGCCTGCCGGCAATCTTCGCCGTCACGGTGGCCTATGTGAACGAGGAATGGCAAGCGCACGAGGCACGTGCGGTCACCGGACTGTATGCGGCCGGCACGATCACGGGTGGTTTTTCGGGACGCTTCCTGTCCGGTGTGGCCGCCGAATTTCTGGGCTGGCGCTTCGGTTTTGTCGCGCTGGCGCTGACGCAGCTGCTGCTGGCGGTGCTGATCTGCCGCTGGTTGGCGCCAGACAGGCCTCGCCTGCCGCGCCCCGCCGGCACGCAGCCGAAACTGTGGTCCCTGTTGCGCATGCCGCAGTTGCGCAGCGCCTATGCAGCGGGTTTCAGTCTGTTGTTTGCCCTGGTCGCCGGTTTTACCTACATCTCGCTGCGCCTGGCGGAGCCGCCGTTCGATCTGGGGCCGGGGGGGCTGTCGATGATTTTCACGGTCTATCTGGTTGGCGTGACGATCACGCCGGTGTCCGGTCGGCTGCTCAATGCCTTCGGTCATGCTCGGGTGCTGTCGGGCGCCTGGACCGTTGCCGTGGCCGGACTGGTCCTTACGACCCTGCCTTGGCTGACGGCTGTGGTGCTGGGTCTGACCCTCTTCTCCGCAGGTCTGTTCGTGGCGCAGATCACGGCGACCAGTTTTGTCGGAGAAGCCGTGCCGCAGGCGCGCGGCGCAGCGATCGGGCTCTACGTGACCTGCTATTACCTCGGCGGCAGTGTTGGTGGCATTCTACCGGCGCCGCTGTGGGCACACTTCGGCTGGCCGGGCGTCGTCGTCCTGATTGCTGTGACCGCCGCCTTGTCGGCCCAGCTCGGTCGGCGCGCATTCCGTGTTCCGCAACCCGCCCGTGTCGCAGGAGAAACACAATGAGTCGCTTGCAGGCCGAAATCCTTCCGGTCACCGCGTTTCAGCAGAACTGCTCGCTGGTCTGGGACGCACAAACCATGCAGGGAACGCTGGTCGATGCCGGCGGCGATCCGGACCGGCTGCTGGCTGCAGTGGCCGCGCGCGGCGTGAAACTGGAGAAGCTGCTGGTCACCCACGGTCATCTCGACCACTGCGGTGTCGTCGCGGAACTCGCGGAGCGGCTCGGTCTACCGATTGAAGGCCCGCATCGTGATGATGCGTTCTGGATCGAGTCGATGCCGCAGCTGGCGCAGCAATACGGCTTTCCGCCCAGCCGCAGCTTCGTGCCGGATCGCTGGCTCGAAGACGGTGACCGTGTTCAGCTGGGCGGGCTCGACTTCGACGTGATCCACTGCCCCGGCCATACGCCGGGACACGTTGTGTTTCATCACGCGCCGTCGCAACTCGCTTTCGTCGGCGATGTGCTGTTTCAGGGTTCGATCGGCCGCACCGACTTCCCGCGCGGAAACCATCAGGATCTGATCGACTCGATCCGCAACAAGCTGTTCCCGCGTGGCGACGAGATCCGGTTCGTGCCGGGACATGGACCGATTTCCACATTCGGCCAGGAGCGGCGCAGCAATCCCTATGTGGCGGATTCGGTTGTCGGCACGTAGGCGCTGACTGCGAAGCGGGAATGCCGGCACCCCGCGCGACCGCGCGCTGAGGCCTGCGGTGGTGGCGAGTGTTCCGGGATCGTGCGAACGGGGCCATGCCGCAGCAGATTCATTCTGCAGGGTGCGCTTGTGGCATGGCCCTTGGACACGCCGAGACGTCTCAGCCGCCGTTGCGGCGCTTCTCCAGCATTTTGCGCAAATCCTCTTTCTTCTGCTCGCAGGCTTCGGGGTCGGCTTCGCAATCGGCACGGGCCTGCTCGGCGCGATCACGCAGCCTGGCCTTGCGTTCCTCGCAGTCCTGCGGGTTTTCCTCGCACCAGGACTGAAGCTTTTCGCGGCGCGCTTCGAATTTTTCCTTTTTGGCCTCGCAGGCTTCGGGGTCGGCTTCGCAGTCGGCCTTGATCTGCTCGGCACGATCCATGAATTTCTCGCATTTTTCTGGATTTGCTGCGCACATCGCCTCGATATCCCCGCGCGCGGGCTTCTCTGCGGCCTGAATCTGGCTGGCGAACAGCAGGGTGACGGCCAGCAGCAGGGTCTTTTTCATGTTCGTGAACTCCAGGATTGTGGGGGGAGGATGAGCCTACCGGGAAAACGCTGCACGGCGCTCGCAGTTGACATCCCTTGCCCGCTGGGCGCTGGCGCAGGACAATACGCGGCCATTTTTGTCGCTGCCGCTTGCTGCGGCGACCGTTGCCCACCCGGACCCGCGTCTTGAAATCCAGCCGCCTCGAACTCGCCAATGCCATCCGCATGCTGTCCGTGGATGCCGTCCAGAAAGCCAATTCCGGGCACCCGGGCATGCCGATGGGCATGGCCGACATCGCGGAAGTTCTGTGGAACGATTTCCTGAAACACAACCCGGCGGACCCGAAATGGCCAGACCGTGATCGCTTCGTCGTTTCCAACGGCCACGGCTCGATGCTGCTCTACAGCCTGCTCCATCTGAGCGGCTATGCGCTGAGCATGGAAGACCTCAAGGCCTTCCGGCAGTTCAAGTCCAGGACGCCGGGGCATCCCGAAGCGCATGTCACGCCGGGCGTGGAAACCACCACCGGCCCGCTGGGGCAGGGCCTGGCCAATGCCGTGGGCATGGCGATCGCCGAATCGGCGCTGGCGGCGCGGTTCAATCGTGAAGATTTCACGATCGTGGACCACTACACCTACACCTTCGTCGGCGACGGCTGCCTCATGGAAGGCATCTCGCACGAGGCCTGTTCGCTGGCAGGCACGCTGGGCCTGAAGAAGCTGGTGGTGTTCTACGACGACAATGGAATTTCGATCGACGGCGAGGTCGAAGGCTGGTTCGGCGACGACACCCCGGCCCGTTTCGAGGCCTACGGCTGGCAGGTGGTGCGCAACGTCGATGGCCACAACCCGGACGAAATCCGCAAGGCAGTGGATACCGCGCGCAAGTCCGATGTGCCGACGCTGATCTGCTGCAAGACCGTGATCGGCTGGGGCAGCCCCGGCAAGCAGGGAACCTCCAAGGTTCACGGTGCTGCGCTGGGCGCGGACGAAGTTGCCCGGGTTCGCGAAACCCTGAAGTGGACGTACCAGCCCTTCGAGATTCCGCAGTCGGTCTACGAGGGCTGGGACGCCAAGGCGCGCGGCGCAGCGTCACAGGAATCCTGGACGCGGTTGTTCGAGGCCTATTCCCGGGAGTTCCCTGATCTGGCAGCCGAGTTCTCGCGTCGCATGAGTGGCGCGCTGCCGCCGGACTGGTCAGAGACCGTGCTCCAGCTACTGAAGACGGCGCGTGCGCAGGACAAGCCGATCGCTTCGCGCAAGGCATCCAATCTCTCGATCGGCATCATCGCGCCACGCCTGCCGGAGATCATCGGCGGTTCGGCGGACCTGGCCGAGTCCAACCTCACGCACTGGGACGGTGCGGTGACGCTGCAGCCGCAGCGCGTGGTCGGCAACTACATCAACTACGGCGTGCGCGAGTTCGGCATGGCAGCGGCGATGAACGGCCTGGCGCTGCACGGCGGTTTCATTCCGTTCGGTGGCACCTTCCTCACGTTCTCCGATTACGCGCGCAATGCGATCCGCATGGCGGCGCTGACCAGGACCCGCGCGATCTACGTGTTCACGCACGATTCGATCGGTCTGGGCGAAGATGGTCCTACACATCAGGCGGTCGAGCACGCGATGAGCCTGCGCATCATCCCGAATCTGGAAGTGTGGCGCCCTGGCGACACCTTCGAAACGGCAGTGGCCTGGAAGCTCGCGGTGGAACGCAGTGACGGCCCCAGTGCATTGTTGCTGTCACGCCAGAATCTGGACGTGCAGGCGCATGACGAGGATGGCGAAGATTTTGTGGCGCGCGGCGCTTATGTGCTGCGTGATGCCGAGGCGCCAGCGGCAGTCCTGATCGCCACCGGCTCGGAAGTGGCCTTGGCGATCAAGGCGGCTGACGGCCTGGCTGACAAGGGCGTTGCGGTACGCGTCGTGTCCATGCCCTGCGTCGAGCGTTTCCTGCGGCAGCCGCGGACCTACCGCGAAACCGTGTTGCCGCCGACGCTGCGCAAGCGTCTGGCACTGGAAGCGGGCGTCAGCGTGTTCTGGCGTGGCCTGGTGGGAGATGAGGGCGATGTGATCGGCGTGGACAGCTATGGCGAATCCGCACCGGCGGCGGACGTGTTCCGCCACTTTGGCTTCACCGTCGAGAACGTCGTGTCTCGCGTGCAGGCCCTGCTGAGTTGAGTGTGGCGCGCCCCCGCGGTGCGTAACGCAGACCCGTGACAAAGACCCAAGCTCAAAAGACAGAGGAATCTGAAGATGACAGTGAAAGTAGGTATCAACGGCTTCGGCCGCATTGGCCGCAACGTTCTGCGCGCCGCGGTTCAGAACTTCGGCGACGACATCGAGGTGGTTGGCATCAACGACCTGCTGGAGCCGGATTACCTGGCCTACATGCTGTCCTACGACTCCGTGCATGGCCGCTTCAAGGGCGAGGTCGCCGTCGAGGGCGGGAATCTGCTGGTCAACGGCAAGACGATCCGCCTGACTGCCGAGCGTGACCCGGCCGCGCTGAAGTGGGGCGAAGTCGGCGCCGAGGTGGTGATCGAGTCCACCGGCATCTTCCTCACCGCCGAAGGCGCGCAGAAGCACATCGACGCCGGCGCCAAGAAGGTGATCATGTCGGCGCCGTCCAAGGACGGCACGCCGATGTTCGTCTACGGCGTCAACGACAAGACCTATGCCGGCGAGGCGATCATCTCGAATGCCTCCTGCACCACCAACTGTCTGGCGCCGCTGGCCAAGGTGCTTCACGACAAGTGGGGCATCAAGCGTGGTCTGATGACCACCGTGCACGCCACCACCGCCACCCAGAAGACGGTGGACGGCCCGAGCCAGAAGGACTGGCGCGGCGGCCGTGGCATCCTCGAAAACATCATTCCCTCGTCCACCGGCGCCGCCAAGGCGGTGGGTGTGGTGATTCCCGACCTGAACAAGAAGCTCACCGGCATGTCGTTCCGCGTGCCGACCTCCGACGTGTCGGTGGTCGACCTGACCGCCGAGCTGGAAAAGGAAGCGAGCTACGACGAGATCAAGGCCGAGATGAAGGCACAGAGCGAAGGCGCCCTCAAGGGCATCCTCGGCTACACCGAGGACAAGGTCGTGGCCACCGACTTCCGCGGCGACGCCCGCACCTCGATCTTCGACGCCGAAGCCGGCATCGCGCTCGACAAGACCTTCGTCAAGCTCGTGAGCTGGTACGACAACGAATGGGGCTACTCCAACAAGTGCCTGGAAATGGTACGTGTGGTCGCCGCCAAGTAATCGGCCGAACCGAACCGGACCCCTCCCACGCGGAGGGGTCTTTTGATTCAAGGGAACCCTTATGAAATTTCTCCGTCTCGCAGACCTCGACCTCCAGGGCAAGCGCGTCTTCATTCGCGCCGATCTCAACGTGCCGCAGGACGACGGCGGCGCGATCACCGACGACACCCGCATCCGTGCCTCCGTCCCCGGCATCCAGCTGGCGTTGGACAAGGGCGCAGCGGTGATGGTCACCAGCCACCTCGGCCGCCCCACCGAGGGCGAGCTGAGCGACAAGGATTCGCTGGCGCCGATCGCCACGCGTCTGTCCGAGTTGCTGGGCCAGGAGGTCAGGCTGATCAAGGACTGGGTCGACGGCGGCTTCTCGGTCGAGCCCGGCCAGGTGGTGTTGCTGGAGAACTGCCGCGGCAACAAGGGCGAGAAGAAGAACGACGCGGCGCTGTCGGAAAAGATGGCCAAGCTGTGCGACGTCTACGCCAATGATGCTTTCGGCACCGCACATCGCGCCGAAGCGACGACTCAGGGCATCGCGCTGAAGGCGCCGCTGGCCTGCGCCGGTCCGCTGGTTGCGCAGGAGCTGGAGGCGCTCGGCGCCGCGTTGCTGGACCCGAAGCGGCCGATGGTGGCCATCGTCGGCGGCTCCAAGGTGTCCACCAAGCTGACGATACTCGATTCGCTGTCCGAGAAGGTCGACAACCTCGTGGTCGGCGGCGGTATCGCCAACACCTTCATGGCCGCCGCCGGCCTGCCGATCGGCAAATCCCTGGCCGAGAAGGACCTGGTCGACGAGGCCAGGCGCATCATGCTCAAGATGGGCGAGCGCGGTGCCACCGTGCCGATTCCGGTCGACGTGGTGGTGGCCAAGGAATTCTCGGCCAGCGCCGAGGCGACGGTGAAGAAGGCCGCCGATGTCGCCGAGGACGACATGATTCTCGACATCGGTCCCGAAACCGCGCAGCAGCTTGCGAGGATCATGAAGGACGCCGGCACCATCGTCTGGAACGGACCGCTCGGCGTGTTCGAGTTCGAAGCCTTCGCCAACGGCACGAAAGTGCTGTCCGAAGCCATCGCCGAATCCGACGCGATGTCGATTGCCGGCGGTGGTGACACCGTGGCGGCCATCGCCAAGTTTGGCATTACCGACAAAGTGGGTTACATCTCGACCGCTGGCGGCGCCTTCCTGGAGTTTCTGGAAGGCAAGACCCTGCCGGCCATCGCGGCGCTGGAACAGCGCGCAGGCTGATCGCCTCATGGACGAACTGTGCATCGTCACCACCGGCGGCACCATCGACAAGCTGTATTTCGACGACAAGTCGGATTACCAGATCGGAGCGCCGCTGATCGACCGCATGTTGCACAAGCTCGGTGTGGCGTTCCGCTACACCGTGGTTCCGCTGCTGCGCAAGGACAGCCTGCACCTCACCGATGAGGATCGCGTGGCGATTCGCGAGGCGATCGCCGCGCAGCCGGCGCGTCACGTCCTGGTGACGCATGGCACCGACACCATGGTGGAGACCGCGCAGGCCTTGGCTTGCCTTGGCGATCGCACCATCGTGCTGACCGGTGCGCTGAGCCCGGCACGCTTTCGCGAGTCGGATGCCGAATTCAACATCGGCACTGCCGTGGGCGCGGTGCAAAGCCTGCCGCCCGGCGTCTACATCGCCATGAACGGCCGTGTCTGGGACCCGAAGAAAGTGCGCAAGAACGTCGCCGAAAACCGGTTCGAGGCCTTGTAATGAGCCACCTGCGGAACGCACCGCCGCGACTTGCGGCGATGCGTTCCTTACAACTTCAGAGTTTCATGCAGTTGGCGTAGTAGCTGACGCTCGCCGGCCAGTCCGAGAACACGCCGAGTACGCCGATGTCGCGGCCCAGCACGTCCAGCACCTCGTACATGTCGCCGTCCTTGTTCATCGCCTCGCTGACGCTCTGGTAGTAGTACTGGCGGCCTTCTTCGACCAGATTCTCGATCGGTCCGGCGCGCTCGAAGCTCCAGGCGATGATGTCGAGCCCGGCCAGCCTGGCGTAGATCGCATAGTCCGAAGGCGCGATCCTGCCGCTTTCGTCGAGCCTCACCAGCGCGAAGATCGGCGGCGCGACGATGCGCACGCCCTGCGCGGCGAGGTTCTGGAAATCCTCCAGGCTCGGCTCGAAGGCTGGGTCGTCGACGCGGCCATCAAGGTACACTGCCTGCCGGCCGTACAGCGGATCGGCCTGCTGCCAGAACAGCACGTCGTCCAGGTTGAAGGACTGCGGGAACACCTCCCGCGGACCCACGCCGGCGGCCTTGTACTCGTCGATCATCTGCTGCGCATAGGCCTGTTGCGTGTAGTCGCCCTGGTAGGGCATGGCAACCGAGGGCGCCTTCAGTTCGGGCGTCATCTTCACGCCGAGCTGCTTGAACAGGGCGATGCTCTCGGCATGCGTCATCAGCGTGCCGCTGCCGCTGTACAGATCGGTGCGCCAATCCGGCGTGCCATCCAGGTACTGCGCCACTGTGCTTGCATCGGGGTTGCTGGCCTCCATCTTGCCGCGCAGCGTCCGGAATTCCTGCAGCGTGATGTCACTGGTGCAGCACTGCGCGGAGGCGGTCTTGATGCGTTCGCCGCTGATGGGATCGAATTCGGCCGGCGAGAACGGTTCGCTGCATTTCGCGGCCAGTTCGGGCTTGGCGAGGATGTCGGTGGTGGTGTGCAGATCGCACTGCGAGTGACGGCAGACCAGCTCCCGGTCCGCGGTGAAGCTCACATCGCATTCGAGTATGCCGGCGCCCATGCGTGCCGCGGCCTCGTAGCCCTCGCGGGTGTGCTCCGGAAACTGCAAGGGTGCGCCGCGATGGCTGATCGAAAAATCGGATTTGTAGAAGGGGCCGCTTGTGCACTGTTCGAGCGCGTCCTTGAGTTCGCCCTCGTCCATGTCCTGGACCAGATAGAACGGACGCGGTCCCAGCTGCACCGCATCGCGGGCGCGGCCGTGGTTCTTGCCGTCCGCGCCACGTTCGCCCGCGCTCGCCGCGCAGGCCATCAGCGTACACAGGCCTGCCAGGGCCGCCATCTTGGCACTCGCTCTCATCGCTCTCTCCATCGTGTCAGGCCTTTCGGCCCCGGGGGGAGCAAAAGTGTGCGCGGTCCGCTTTAGAGCAATATGACGAAGCACCAGGCGGCTTGCCGGAGGGCTCAGGCGGCCAGCGCCGCCTCGATGGCTTTGAGCAGCTTGGGATCGTCCGGCGGGGTATCTGGTGCGAAGCGGCCGATCACCTGGCCGTCACGGCTGATCAGGAACTTCTCGAAGTTCCACATCACGTCGCTGTCCTCCTTGGGCAGCAGCTTGTGCTGCGCCAGCTTGTCGCGCAGCCCGCCGTTGCTGGACGGCTCGGCGGCCGGTTGCGCTTCGATCAGCGCAGCGTAAAGCGGATGGCGCGGCTGGCTGTTGACATTGAGCTTGCCGAACATCGGAAACTTCACACCGAAGTTGCTGGAGCAGAAGTCCTGAATCTCCGACTCGCTGCCCGGTTCCTGCGCGCCGAAGTCGTTGCAGGGAAAGCCCAGCACCACGAAGTCGCGGTCCTGATAGCGCTCGTAGGTTTTTTCCAGGCCTTCGTACTGCGGCGTCAGGCCGCATTTGGAAGCGACGTTGACGATCAGGGCGACCTTGCCCTGGAACTCGCCGAGGCTGGTGTCCTTGCCGTCGATTGATTTCAGCGGAATGTCATAGAGCGAACGGTTCATGTCGATGTCTCCTTTGATTGTCAGGCGGCGGCGCATGGGACTGGTCGGGCCTGTTCAGTTTAAACGCCAGCAGAGGCGTCTGCGCGACGACAGCCGCTACGGCCGATGGCTTGCAAGTCCGCAGCCTTGCCCCCATGTTGACGATCTCCGGTGCCATCGCGCCTTGATCGGGAGACCTGCAAGATGATTCGTTCGGCTCGTTTGTTTGTGGGCTTGCCGCTCGTGTTACTGAGCCTGTTGCTCTCCGGTTGCGGTTACAACGCGATCCAGCGCCAGGAAGAGGCGGTGAACGCGGCCTGGTCGGAAGTGCTCAATCAATATCAGCGACGCGCGGACCTGGTGCCCAACCTGGTCAACACCGTGAAGGGCTACGCCAGGCAGGAAAAGGACGTGCTGACCGAAGTCACCGAGGCGCGCTCGCGTGTCGGCAGCATTCAGGCGACGCCCGAGCTGGTCAACGATCCCGAGGCCTTCAACCGCTTCCAGCAGGCGCAGGGGCAGCTGAGTTCGGCGTTGTCGCGGTTGCTGATGGTGTCCGAGAACTATCCTCAGCTCAAGTCGGACACGGTGTTCCGCGATCTGCAGGCGCAGCTCGAAGGCACCGAGAACCGGATCACCGTGGCGCGCAAGCGCTATATCGATTCGGTGCAGGAATACAACGTCACCATCCGTTCGTTTCCGACGAATCTGACGGCGAAGATGTTCGACTACAGCACCAAGTCCAACTTCAGTGTCGAGAACGAGGCCGAGATTTCACGTCCGCCGGCGGTCGATTTCGGCACGGGCGAATAAGTGCGCGGGATGCGCCTGCTGTGCGTCGCCGTGCTGGCCGCCGTCTGCTCGGTAGCGATGGCGCAGACGTTCGAGGTGCCGGCGCTGAAGGCGCATGTCACCGACCGGACCGGGACGTTGTCGTCCAGCGAAAAATCCGCCCTCGAAAGCAAACTGGCCGCCTTCGAGCGCGAGAAGGGTAGCCAGATCGCCGTGCTGATGGTGCCGAGCACCGGCGATGAAACCATCGAGCAATACGGCATCCGCGTGGCCGAGCGATGGAAGCTCGGCCGCGAGGGCGTGGACGATGGCGCGATCCTGATCGTCGCCAAGGACGACCGCAAGTTGCGCATCGAGGTCGGCTACGGACTCGAAGGCGCGTTGCCGGACGTGACCGCCAAGCGCATCGTCAGCGAGGTGGTGACGCCGTACTTTCGCGATGGCGATTTCTATACCGGCGTCTCGTCCGGCGTGGATGCGATGATCGCCGTGGTACGGGGCGAACCGCTGCCGCAGCCCAGGGAGCGTGCCCAGCGGCACGGCGATCCGGCGATCATGGCACTGGGCACCATGCTGATCTTCGGCACCGTGATCGGTTCGATGGTCGCCGCCGGCTCGACCAAGCGGCGCGGCGGCGTGGTTGGCGCCTTGGTGGCCGGAGGGCCGGCCGCGTTGCTGATTTCCCCGGTGGCGGGTGTCAGCGTCGCGGTGTTCGCCATATTGCTGGTGATGTTCCTCGGCGGCGGCGGCGGCGGCGGCGGCGGTGGTCGTGGTCTCGGTCGCCGGCGGAGCGCGCTCTATTACGGCGGCTTCGGCGGTGGAGGTGGCGGTTTCGGCGGCGGCGGATTTTCCGGCGGCGGTGGCGGTTTTGGTGGCGGTGGTGCCTCGGGAGGTTGGTGACGTGAACACCCTGCAACGTGCCTGGCGGCATGCGGTGACGGCTCGCCTGAGCCTGCGGCGGCATTTCACGCCAGCCGTACTTGAAACCATCGAAGCCACGGTGCGTGCCTGTGAAACCCGTCATCCCGGCGAGATCCGCTTTGCGGTCGAAGCCGGTCTGAGCCTGGTTGACGTCTTCGCCGGTCTCGGTCCGCGCGAGCGCGCCGAGGACCTGTTTTCGGCGCTGCGTGTCTGGGATACCGAGCACAACAATGGTGTGCTGATCTACGTACTGATGGCCGACCGCAAGATCGAGATCGTGGTTGATCGCGGAGTGGCCGGCGGGCATGTGCCGCAGAGCGAATGGGATGCCTGTGCCGAGGCCGCTTCGCGGGGCTTCCGCGCCGGCCAGTTCGAGCAGGGGGCGGTAGCGGTGATCGAGTCAGTGAGCTCGGTGCTGGCGAAGTACCCGCCGGGCAGCCCCGGCGTGCGGCCCGATGTCGGCGACGAGCTGCCAGATTCACCGGTGGTGCTATAGACTGACCGGCATCCGCATTCTCAAAGCGCAAAGCGAGGGTCAATCCGTGCGTTTCGAAGGTACCGAAAACTACGTCGCCACCGACGATCTGACGATGGCGGTCAACGCCGCCGTGACGCTGTCCCGCCCGCTGCTGGTCAAGGGCGAGCCCGGTACCGGCAAGACCCAGCTGGCCAAGGAAGTGGCCGCTTCGCTCGGCATGCCGTTCTTCGACTGGCCGATCAAGTCCACCACCAAGGCCCAGCACGGACTCTACGAGTACGACGCGGTCAGCCGCCTGCGCGATTCGCAGCTCGGCGAGGAAAAGGTCAAGGACATCGGCAACTACATCGTCAAGGGACGTTTGTGGGAATGCTTCGAGGCGCAGCAGCGCCCGGTGCTGCTGATCGACGAAATCGACAAGGCCGACATCGAGTTTCCGAACGATCTGCTGCGCGAGATCGATCAGATGGAGTTCTACGTCTACGAGACGCGCCAGACCATCACCGCGAGCAATCGGCCGGTCATCATCATCACCTCGAACAACGAGAAGGAATTGCCGGACGCGTTTCTGCGCCGTTGCTTCTTCCACTACATCCGCTTTCCGGATCGCGAGACGATGCAGAAGATCGTCGACGTGCACTTCCCGGACCTCAAGAAGCAACTGCTGAAAGAGGCGATGGAGGTGTTCTTCGGCCTGCGCGAGCTGCCCGGCCTGAAGAAGAAGCCTTCGACTTCGGAACTGCTGGACTGGCTCAAGCTGCTGATGGCCGAGGACATTCCGCCGGAAACCCTGCGCGAGGCCGGCGTCAAGAAATCGCTGCCGCCGCTTTATGGTGCGCTGCTCAAGAACGAGCAGGACGTGCACCTGTTCGAGCGCCTGGCGTTCATGGCGCGCCGCAGCTGATCGCGCGCCGGACCGTTTTCAGCGCGCGCCGCCGTCGGCCGCCTCCACGGTCACCGTGCAGGTCATGCCGGCGCTGAGCTGCAGCGCCTCGGGCACTTCGTCCAGCGCGATTCGCACCGGAATGCGCTGAGCCAGCCGCACCCAGTGGAAATTGGGGTTCACGCTGGACAGCAGCCCTTGGTTCTCGGTGTCGGCGATGGCGCGCGCGACGCTTTCGACATGGCCGCGCAACGGCGGCCCGCCGCCCAGCAGGCGGATGCGTACCGGATCGCCCGGACGCACATTCTGGATCTTGCTTTCCTCGAAATAGCCGTCCACGCGAAACGAGTGGCGGTCCACCAGTGCCAGCAGGGCCTCGCCGGTGTGCCCGTAGTCGCCGGCCTGCACGTTGAGATTGGTGATATAGCCATCCACCGGCGCGTGGACCTCGGTTCGCTCCAGGTTTAGTTGCGCTGCGGCCAGTTGGCTCTTGGCCTGCGCCACCTGCGCCTGCGCCGCCGCGGCCGCGGCCAGAGCCGCCTCGCGGTCTTCGCTGGATACGACTTCGCGGTCGAGGTGGGCACGGCGCCTCGATTGCGCCTGTTTTTGCGCCCGTTCGGTGATCGCTGCGTCCAGCGCCGCCTGCGCCTGTTCGACCGCGATGCGGTAGGGCTCCCGGTCCACGGTGAACAGCAGATACCCGGTGCTGACGTCCTGGTTGGCGTGCACCGCAACCCGAGTGATGCGCCCGGAAACATCCGGCGCCACGCCGATGACATCGGCGTGGACGCGCGCGTCGCGCGTCCACGGGCTGTGGAAGTTGCGGTTCCAGAGCGCGTAGGCGGCGATCGCGGTGACGCCGACCACCAGCAGTGTCAGGGCGACGCTCAGTGATTTTTTCAACATGGTGCTTACCTCGAAAACAGCAGCAGCCCGAACACGCTGAACATCAGCACGGTGACGCTGATGCGAAACAGCGAGGGATGCCAGACGTTGCGAAAGAAGCCGCTGCGCGCCAGCGCGCCGTCCAGCAACCAGGACAGCCCGCCGGCCAGCAGCAGCAAGGGAATCAGCGTCGGAAAGACGATGCCGAACAGTTCGAGTTCACGCGGCATGGGCGGGCTCCGGCAGGGGGGCAACTTCGTTGGCGGTGTGCGCCCGCCATTCGCGCAGGCTCAGGTGCAGCAGGCGCAGGGCGGCGACGGTGCGCGCGTCGTTGCGCCCGGCGCGGCCCTGCAGTTGGTCTTCGATGGCCTGCAGCACCGGGTCGATGTGGCGCGGATTTTCGAACGCGGCGGGCACCAGCCTGAACAGTGGTGAATCGCCAGCGTTCTGCTGACGCAGACGCAGCAGGGCGAAACCGGCCTCCAGCACGGTGAGGCCGGCGTCGAGCTGGCGCCGGCGCGCTTCGACGTCGGCGCCGAGGCGCGGGGTGATTTGGGTGATCAGGTCGGCGACGCCGCTTTCGAAGGCATGCCGGGCACGCTCCGGTGTGTCGCTGACGGTCGTGCGCAGCTGGCGCGGCAATGCCCGTTGCAGGCGGGCCGTGACCCAGGCCGGTCCGGGCAAGGGCAGCGCGGTATAGGCGAACGCCGAAAAGGCGAAGCCGGCAAAGGTGGCGACAATGCGGTTGGCGAAGACGGCGACGTCGTATTGCATCGGGTTGGTCAGCGAGATGCCGGTCAACAGCATCAGCATCGCGCCGAGGCCGCGCGTCGAGGTCGCCGGTCGTGCGATCCAGGAACAGAACAGCAGCAGCGGCGGCAGCTGTGCGGCGGCGAGTTCGGCGTAGCCGTCCAGCCGCGGCACCACGAACAGATACATCGGCACCGTGAACACCGCGCCGATAGCGAAGCCGATGGCGACACCGCGTATGCCGGACATCGGGTTGGGCATGGTGGCGAACAGCGCCGGGAACACGCAGACGAGAATGAAGGCGTTGAAGCCATCGGCCCAACCGGTCTGCATCCAGAACAGGCCGGTGAGGACGATCGCCAGCATGCAACGCAGGCCGGCGACGGCCGCCACCAACGGATCGGTGCGCGGCGTCGGCGCTGGCGCCTCATCGGCACGCAGTCGCCGCGGATTGCGCAATTGCGCGTAGGTGTCGAGGTAGCGGCTCAGGTCCTGCGCAAACCAGTGCAACAACTGCAGGCCGGCTTCGAACTCGCGCAGTTCGTCGGCGCTGCCGCCGGGGGGGCCGAGACGTTGCCGTGCCAGCGCCGCGTGCCGGTTCCACTGCGATAACCAGGCGCCAAAATCACGCGCCACCGGCGCGGCCTCTGCGGCGGTGCGCGGCACTTGCCCGGCTCCGGTTTCCAGTTGCGCCAGCAGTTGGTCGGTGAGCGGGTGCAAGGCGGCCACCACCCGCGTCCGCTCGCGGGCCAGCAGGTCTTCGCGCAGGCGGTAGATGGCGTGCAGCGCGGTGCTGGTCGCCGTGAACTCGCCGTTGAGGCGACGCAGGCGGCTGCTGCGGATACGGCTCTCCGCATCCTCGAAATAGGCGGCGCCACGCACGGCTTCCAATGCGACGATGCTATGCAGGATGTGGTCCTGCTGTTGCTGTACCTGCTGGCGCGGCCGTACTTCGCTGAGCACCGCCCGCGCGTAGTTGAGGAATTCGGGGAGGCGCCGGCGGATGCTGCCGACCAGTTCCACCGCGGCCGAGCGCGGCAGGATGGTGGCGTTGAGCACAGTGCCGCAGAGCAGGCCAAGCGCGACGGCGCTGACTCGGTCCACCGCGATTTGCAAGGCCGAATCCGGTGCGATGAAGGCAGGGTAGCCGACGATGCAGGCGGTGTAGCCGGACAGGACGAAGGCGTAGGCGCGGAAGTTGCGCAGTTTCTGCGACCAGGCCGCGCAGACGCCGATCCAGGCGGCCAGGCCGATCAGGAAGAACTCGCGCTGCTGCGCGAAGGCGGCCACCAGCAGCAGGCCAACTGCGCCGCCGAACAGGGTGCCGGTGAGCCGGTAGAAGGCCTTTTCGATGACATAGCCGCTCTGCGGCAGGGCGACGATGGTGACGGTGATGGCGGCGCTGCTGGGGCTGTGCAGGTTCAGCCGGAAGGCCAGCCACAGCGCAAGCAGGCAGCCGCTCGCGGTGCGCAGCGCGAACAGCCAGTGCTCGCGCTGTTCGCGCCAGACTTCGGCGATGTCTGCGGGCAGGGCGCGACGGTCGGTCATTGCGGCGTGCGCGGTACTTGCCCGCCATCGAGGTTGCGCAACTGGGTTTCGAGGCTCGCTTCCAGCAGGCCCAGGCTGGCCTTGTCGAGGCCGGCGTAGCGTTGTTGCCAGGTCGCCCAGATCGGCTTTTGCGCACGGTGCAGCAATTGCTCGCCGGCGGCGGTGAGTTCGATCACCACGCGGCGACGGTCGGTCTCGTCGGGCCGCCGGGTGATGAGTTCGCGCCGCAGCAATTCGTCGCAGATGTGGGTGACGTTGGTGCTGCGCTCACCGGTGGCGCGGGCCAGCTCGGTGGGCGTCAGCGGGCGTTCGCAGGCGGCGTAGGCGAGCACCAGGCATTGGTACATGACGTAGCTGATGCCGTGTGGTTTGAGCGCCGCGGTGCAGCGTTCGGTCATGCGTTTTTCCACCAGCACGGCGGTGCGCGACAGCAGGCCCAGATGCTGGGGGTAGTCGGACTGGCGCTGCTTGAGACTTTGCATGCGCTCGCGCAGGTCGTCGAGATCGCCGAGAGCGTTGGCGGCCTTGGGTTGATCGGGCTTGCTCATGGTGTGTTTCTGCGGGTGGGGGCCGTCGAGGCCAGTCGGGGACCGGCGGAGCTGCCGTCGAAGCCACCGCCGAGCGCGGCGGTCAGGGCCACCGCCGCTTCCATCTGCTGGTAACGCAACCCGAGCAACCGGGTCCGGGCAGCACGCAGCTGGCGGCGCGCGTCGAGCACGTCCAGGTAGTTGCTGAGGCCGGCCTGGAAGCGATCGCGGGCGAGGCTGGCGGTGCGCTCGGCGCTGTCGAGGCGTTGCTGGCGGCTGTCGATCTGCGCCGCCAGGGATTCGATGGTGGAAACCTGGTCCGCAACCTGGTGCAGGGCGTCGACCAGGCTCGCGTTGTATTCGGCGACGGCCTGGTCGTAGCTCGCGCTGCGACCGCGCAGATTGGCGCGCAGGCTGTTGCCGGCAAACACCGGCAGGCTGATCGCCGGGCCGAATCCGGCCTGCAGCGAGTTGGCCTGCAGCAGACTGTCGAGTTTGATGCTGGCGAGTCCGGCGAAGGCGCGCAGGTTGATGTCGGGATAAAAGCGCGTGCGCGCGGCATCCACGTCGCGGGCGTCGGCTTCCACCGTCAGGCGCCGCGCGACGATGTCCGGGCGCCGGCCGAGCAGGCCGGCCGGCAGGTCCGCCGGCAGCGCCGCTGCGGCCTGAACGTTCAGTTGCGGCGGTTCGAGCGCATCGGCGTCGCCGGGGCCGGCCCCGGCCAGGGCCGCCAGTTGGTGGCGCAACAGCTCGATCTGCAGGTCCACGGCCTGTCGCTGCGCCTGAAGGTCCGGGATCTCGCCACGGGCACGTTCCACGTCGAAGTCGGTGCCGATGCCGGCAGCGAGTTGCTGGCTGGCGATGTCCAGGCCGTGGCGGGCGTCGGCGAGCTGATCCTGCAACTGGTGGCGCAGTGCGAATTGCAAGGCGAAACGCAGATAGCTGTCGACCACCGCGGATTGCAGCGCGAGCCGCGCGGCCTGCAATTCGCAGGCGACCGCCTGCTGCCGGTCCAGCGCGCCCTCGACGACATAGTCCTCGCGATGCCACAGATCCAGGTCACGGCTGACATCGGCCATGACCTCGCTGTTCCAGAAGAAAGTGCCGGCGGCTTCCGGCGGGATCAGCACATTCTCCGAGTAGCGCATGCGGTCGAAGGACGCGCCCACGGAATAGTCGTTGCCGGTGGCGGCGCGGGCGGCGGCGGTGGCGGCGGTGGCGGCGCGCAGACGTGCGCGTGATTCGGCCAGGGAAGGGTTGCCGACCACGGCCCGGTCCACCAGCGCATCAAGTTGCGGGTCACCGTAGCGTTTCCACCACTGCTGCTGCGGCCACTGCACGGCGTCCGACTGTGCCCGGCTCAGGTCCTGACCTGCGGACAGTTGCCGGATCGACGCCGGCTGCGTTTGCGGCGCAATGCCCTGCATGTCTGCGCAGGCCGCGAGAATCGCCGCCAGTACCAGCGGTGCCAGGCGGCAGACCCTCATTCGAGCCAGTTCCATATAATCCATAATTAGATAATAGCCTAGGCAACTATATAGGGCAAGAGACCTCATCCTGCTGCCGGAATCACCGCAAGTTCAGCCCTTGAGGGCTACGGTGCGGATCCCGTACACAGTTCAGGAGAAACGCATGAGTACCAGCCAGGGTTCTGCCAATTGGAGCGGGGATCTCAAGTCAGGCAGCGGTTCGATTTCCACGCTCAGCGGCGCGCTCAAGGAAGCCCGTATTCCTTCACCAAACGCTTCGAAGGCGAAACCGGCCTCAACCCGGAACAACTGATCGGCGCGGCCCACGCGAGCTGTTTTCCATGGCCTTGTCGATGATGCTCGAACAGGCCGGGATGGCACCCGAATACGTGCACACCCAGGCCACGGTGACTCTGGACAAGGACGGCGACGGTTTCGCGGTCACCGGGTCGCATCTGGATGTGCTTGCCAAGATTCCGGGCGGCGACCCGCAGAAGTTCGAAGACGTTGCGGCTCAGGCCAAGGCCGGTTGCCTGGTGTTGAAGCTGTTGTCCTGCAAGATCACGATGGCGGCCGAACTCGAGACCTGAGCCCGCGCTTGCTCGATCAGCGTCTATGCTCTCCTCGTCCGTCCGCACGAGAGGGCCCCGATGAGCGGAATCCGCACCACCGAACAACATGGGATCTACACGGTCGTCATCGACCGTTCCAACCGGCGCAATGCCGTCGATCGAAAGATCGCGGCGGCGCTGGCCGCGGCCGGGGACATTCCGCCGGAAACCCTGCGCGAGGCCGGCGTCAAGAAATCGCTGCCGCCGCTTTATGGTGCGCTGCTCAAGAACGAGCAGGACGTGCACCTGTTCGAGCGCCTGGCGTTCATGGCGCGCCGCAGCTGAGCTTGCCGTGCGCGGCCGCAGGGGGCGCGCGCCTTTCGTCCCGCGGCATCGACCGCTGAGTCAGTGATGGCGCCGCGCAGGCACCGATCTGCGATATCCATACAGGCGACGCCTCCGGTCGGGGGGCTGGGGCGTCAATACGGCGGCGGCCGAACTGCAAATCGGTCGCCGCTCTTGTCGACGGAACGACCGACTTGGTCCGTAGCTTGCATGGAGCGCAGGCATGTGGCGCCTACTTCTACCCTTGAGCCTTTGCGCGATGAGCTGTCTGTCGCCGGTGGCCGCGGCTGAAGACGACGAAGTCTCCTTTGTATTCCGCATCCCCTTCGGCGCCAGCAGTGATGAGGTTCGCGATCGCGAGGTCGTGCGCGCCGTGCTGGTGATCCGTGAGCGCGACCCCTACGAGGAAATCGCCTGCGAGATCATCTGCAAGCGTGCCGAACGGCCGGAAGACCCGATCGAAATCGACTTCGAGGCGCTTGCCAGCGGAATCCGCAGCCTGTCCGCACCGATTCCGTTTACCGTCTATGGAGACGGATACCACAGCGAGAACCCATACGAGGCACGCTCGGTGGTGTACCGCAGGCCCGTGGTCGGCAGCCCGATCCAGGTGATCGCCGAGCGCTTTTCGAGCGAACCGGCATTTCCGATCGAGGACGAAACGCCGGTCGAATGAGGCGTGGTGAGCCCCGCGTATCCGGCAGTTCGCAAACCCCGCAGGTAACATGATCGGCGTGCCCCGACGCTGGACATCGTCATGACCGTTTCCGAATCCGTAGTGCCCGGCCCGCGTCCGATCCGTGCGCCGCGCGGCAGCCAGCTGAGCTGCCGCAACTGGCTGATCGAAGCCGCGTTCCGCATGATTCAGAACAATCTCGACCCGGAAGTGGCCGAGCGCCCCGACGATCTGGTGGTCTATGGCGGCATCGGCCGCGCGGCGCGCGACTGGGCCTGCTTCGAGAAGATTCTCGAAACCCTGAAGCGTCTGGACGAAGACCAGACCCTGTTGATCCAGTCCGGCAAACCGGTCGGTGTATTCCGCACCCATGCCGACGCGCCGCGCGTGCTGATCGCCAACTCCAATCTCGTTCCGCACTGGGCCAGCTGGGACCACTTCAACGAACTCGATCGCAAAGGCTTGATGATGTACGGCCAGATGACGGCCGGTTCCTGGATCTACATCGGCAGCCAGGGCATCGTGCAGGGCACTTACGAAACCTTCGTCGAGGCCGGTCGCCAGCACTATGGCGGCGATCTGGCCGGGCGCTGGATTCTGACTGCGGGTCTCGGTGGCATGGGCGGGGCGCAGCCGCTGGCGGCCACGATGGCCGGCGCCTCGATGCTTGCGATCGAATGTGACCCCACGCGCATCGACATGCGTCTGCGCACCGGTTATCTGGATCAGAAGGCCGACACGGTCGACGAAGCCCTGGCGCTGATCGACGAAGCCTGCGAAAGCCAGCAGGCCATTTCCGTCGGTCTGCTCGGTAACGCCGCCGAGATCCTGCCGGCGCTGGTGCGGCGCGGAATTCGACCCGACATGGTTACCGACCAGACCTCGGCGCACGACCCGGTCAACGGCTATCTGCCGGCCGGCTGGACGCTCGAACAGTGGCACCAGCGGCGCCGGCACGATCCCGCCGCCGTGGTCAAGGCCGCCAGTGCCTCGATGGCCGTCCACGTCAAGGCGATGCTCGACTTCCAGAAGCTCGGCGTTCCCACCTTCGATTACGGCAACAACATCCGTCAGGTCGCGCAGGAACATGGCGTCAGGAACGCCTTTGATTTTCCGGGTTTCGTGCCGGCCTACATCCGCCCGCTGTTCTGTCGCGGCGTCGGGCCGTTCCGTTGGGTGGCGCTGTCGGGCGACCCCGAAGACATCTACAAGACCGACGCCAAGGTCAAGGAACTGCTGCCGGACGATGCGCACCTGCACCGCTGGCTCGACATGGCGCGAGTACGCATTCAGTTCCAGGGCCTGCCGTCACGCATCTGCTGGGTCGGGCTCGGCGATCGCCATCGTCTGGGGCTGGCGTTCAACAAGATGGTGGCCAGTGGAAAGCTCAAGGCGCCGGTGGTGATCGGGCGCGATCATCTCGACTCCGGCTCCGTCGCCAGCCCCAATCGGGAGACCGAAGCCATGCAGGATGGCTCCGACGCCGTTTCCGACTGGCCGTTGCTCAATGCCCTGCTCAGCACCGCCGGTGGCGCCACCTGGGTGTCGCTGCATCATGGCGGCGGTGTCGGCATGGGTTTTTCTCAGCATGCCGGTCTGGTCATTGTCTGCGATGGCAGCGATGCGGCCGCCAAGCGCATCGGTCGCGTGTTGTGGAACGATCCGGCCAGTGGCGTGATGCGCCACGCCGATGCCGGCTACGAGACCGCCATCGATTGCGCGCGCGATCAGGGCCTGGATTTGCCGATGGTGGATTGACTCGTACACCGCGGGCTCTGGCTCACAGAGAGTTCAGGCGCTGTCGCTTAGCCTCGTGCCTCGTCCAAGGCAATCAGGAGCACAGCATGAGCACGAACCAGGGTTCAGCGAAATGGAATGGCGGACTCAAGTCCGGCAACGGTTCGATCTCCACGCTCAGCGGCGCACTCAAGGACTTTCCGTATTCGTTCAGCAACCGCTTCGAAGGTGAAAAGGGCCTCAACCCCGAAGAACTGATCGGCGCCGCGCATGCGAGCTGCTTTTCAATGGCGCTGTCGATGATGCTGGAGCAGGCCGGCATGCCGCCCGAGCATGTCCACACCCAGGCCAGCATCACGCTGGACAAGGATGGCGACGGTTTCGCCGTCACCAAGTCGCACCTCGACGTGATCGCCAGGATTCCGGGCGCGGAAGCGCAGAAGTTCGAGGAGATCGCGGCGCAGGCCAAGGCCGGCTGCCCGATCTCCAGGCTGCTCAGCTGCGAGATCAGCATGGCGGCTCAACTCGAAGCCTGAGGCGATCGGGCTATGCTTTCCGGACGATCGTTCCGGAGAGCGACATGACCAACATTACAAGCTCGACTGAAGCTGGCGTCCTCACGGTCACCATCGACCGCCCGGCGCAGCGCAACGCGGTGGATCGCGATACCGCAAGCGAACTGGCCGAGGCCTTCCGAACATTCGACCGCGATCCGGCGCTGAGCGTCGCCATTCTCACTGGCGCCGGCGCGCACTTCTGCGCCGGCGCCGATCTCAAGGCCGTGGCCAGTGGTGATCCGAGCATGATGAACCGGTTGGACGCGGACGGCGACGGCCCCATGGGACCGACCCGGATGGCATTGTCCAAGCCGGTGATCGCCGCGATTTCCGGCTACTGCGTGGCCGGCGGCCTGGAGCTTGCGGCCTGGTGCGATCTGCGCGTGGCCGACGAAACCGCAGTGTTCGGCGTGTTCTGCCGCCGCTTCGGCGTGCCCTTGATCGATGGTGGCACGGTCCGTCTGCCACGCCTGATCGGCATGAGCCGCGCAATGGACATGATCCTGACCGGACGCGCCGTGGACGCGCGGGAAGCCCATGCGACCGGACTGGTCAATCGGCTCGTGCCGGCCGGCGAGTCGCTGGAGCAGGCTCGGACACTGGCGGGTCAGCTGGCGGCCTTTCCGCAGATCTGTCTGCGCAATGACCGCCGCGCCGCCCAGGCGCAATGGCATCTGGATGAGCCTGCGGCGCTGCGGCGCGAATTCGAGTTCGGCCAGGCCAGCCTCGCCAGCGGGGAAGCCGTGGGTGGCGCGCAGCGCTTCGAATCCGGCGCCGGCCGTCACGGCCGCTTCCGGCAGGATCGATGAGTTGTCGGCACAATCAGCCGACCAAAAATGGGGGCGCGTGCCAACGCGAGCCCGCTGCGAGGGGAGATGATGGCCAGGAAGTTGCCGCTGCTGGATTCCGGATGGTTGACGATGGAGACGCCGGAAACGGCGATGCATGTGGGCGGCCTGTTGCTGTTCAAGCTGCCCGACGACGCGCCCGAGGACTTCCTGCAGAACCTGCTGCGCGACCAGCTCGATCTGGATCGCGTGGGCGCGCCGTTCAATCTCAAGCTGCGCACGCGTCTGCCGCTGCAACTCGATGCCGCCTGGGTCGAGGATGATCGCTTCGATCTGGAATACCACGTCCGCATCACGGCGCTGCCGCGGCCGGGGCGGGTTCGCGAGTTGCTGGCACTGGTGTCGCGTCTGCATCAGCAGCGTCTCGATCTATGTCGTCCGCCCTGGGAGTGCTATCTGATCGAGGGCCTGGACGGCGGGCGCTTCGGCGTCTACGTCAAGATTCATCATTCGCTGGTCGATGGTGTGGCCGCGATGCGGCTGCTGCAGTCGCGGCTGTCGACCGGGCCCGACGAGAAGTCGCCGCCGATCTGGTCCGTGCAATGGAACGAAGGCCGCGCGCGCAGCAACACCCCGGCGCCGCGCCAGTCTCCAGCGCTCAGTCGTGCGATCAGGAGCTACGGTTCGGGTGCGAGGCAGTGGTTGGGCGGCCTGCGCAGGCGTGCCGACGACGGCTCCGGTCTGCCGCAGAAGGCGCCGGACACGATCTTCAACACGCGCGTCACGCCGGCACGGCGCTTCGCCGCGCAGTCCTGGGACATCGCACGGGTGCGCGCCGTGGCCAAGGCGCACGGTGCCACCCTCAACGATGTGTTTCTGGCGATGTGCAGCGGCTGTCTGCGCCAGTACCTGATCGAGCGCGAGGCCCTGCCGGACGAACCCTTGGTGTCCTATGTGCCGGTATCGGTGCGCGCCTCCGGTCAGCGCGACGACGGCGGTAACGCGATCAGCGCCGTGCAGGTCACGCTCGCGACCGATATCGCGGAGCCTTCGGCACGGCTCGCCGCCATCCACGGCTCGATGAACCACGCCAAGAAGAAGCTCGCCCGCATGGGGCGCGCCGAACTCGACGCCTACACCACGTTCAGCAATCTGCCGCTGCTGATCGGGCAGATGACCGGCTTGTCGGGCCGCATGCCGGCGCAGTTCAATCTGGTGATTTCCAATGTGCCCGGGCCGACAAAGCCGCTTTATTTCGGTGGCGCCGAATTGCTGGCGACCTATCCGGTGTCACTGATCTGGCACGGTTATGCCCTCAACATCACCGTGCAGAGCTACAACGGACACCTCGACGTCGGCTTCATTGCCTGTCGCGACACCGTGCCGCATGTGCAGCGCATGCTCGGTTATCTGGAAGACGCGCTGGCCGAACTCGAAGCCGCCGCGCCGACGGCGCGGCGCAAAGCTTAGGCGCGGCGGGCGACCAACAGCAGCGACGCCGGCGGCGTTGCTGTGTCGGCGCGCGGCTCGCGCAGTTCGACCAGTTGCAGCGCGCCGCGGTTCAAGAGTTCGCACCAGTTGTGGAGCGTGCGGAAATACCATGGAGCCGGCCGGGAAAAGCCGCCGCTGATGCCGGCCCAGGTGCCGTCGCGCCAACCGTCGACATAGGGGTGTTGTTCATCGCAGGCCAGCAGCGGGTGCAGGGTCTGAATCAACAACCAGCCGCCCGGATTCAGCAAGCCGGGAACGGCCGCGATCAACCCGTCCACCGACTGCTCGCCGAGCAGCGAGAAGTTCGCGACCAGGGCATCGAATTGGCGTGGCAGAGCGCCATTCGCCAGTGTCTCGTAGCTCATCTCGTGAAATTCGCCACCGCCCGACTGGCGCGCCGATTCGACCAGCGCGGCCACCGCGTCGACGCCGGTCACGCGCAGGCCGGCTTGCGACAGGCGCCGCGCCAGCCAGCCTTCGCCGCAGCCGAGATCGAGAACCTCGCGCGCACCGCACGCCAGTACGGCATCGACGATGGCCTGGTCGGTGACCTCGCGCCGGCTCGCGATCCGCGCCTCGCGCACGGCCTGCGTCCAGGGTTCGGCGTTGCTGGCCCAGGCGGCGAGGATGCCGACGTCATCCAGCCCGTTCATGCCTGCGCCCGAAGCATAGGTGCCGGCCGCTGCCGTGTTGCGGAGACGGCCTGCTCGGCCGCGAGCAGCACCGTTTTTCGTTGCGATCCCCAGTGGTAGTCGCCAATCGCGCCGCTGCTGCGAATCACGCGATGACAGGGAATCAGATAGGCCAGCGGATTGGCCGCCACGCAGCTGGCCACGGCGCGCACCGCGCGCGGCTCGCCGGCCGCCGCCGCCAGGCTCGAATAGCTGGCCACGCCACCGAAGGGTACGCGTAGCAAGGCTTCCCAGACCTTGATCCGCAGCGGAGTTCCCTTCAGCAATACGCCGAGCGATTGCTGCGGTGCCTCGCCGCGCATGCGTTTGGACAGTTCCTGTGCCGCACCGTCGTGGGCCGCAGGGTCGGCCACGTACTGCGCGCCCGGCCAGGCGGCGCGCAGTTCATCGAGTGCCTGCGCGTCGTCGTCGGCGAAGGCGATCCGGCACAGGCCGCGCTCGGTGCTGGCGAACAGGGCGCGGCCGAACGGCGTTGCTTCGAAACTCCAGCAGATGCGGAGACGGGTCGCGGCATCGCGGTATTCGCCGGGTGTCATGCTTTCGAGCCCGACGAATAGATCGTGCATGCGCGACGGACCGGACAGGCCACTGGATATCGCCGCATCGAGCACCGGGATGCGCTGCGCCAGCAACTGTTTGGCCTGCACCAGCGTCAGCGCCTGCTGGAAATCCTTGGGCGAGATGCCGACCCAGTCCACGAACAGGCGCTGGAAATGGAAGGGGCTGAGTCCCGCCCGGTCGGCCACGACGCGCAGTGGTGCGGTACGGCCTTCATCCGTGGCCAGAAACTCGATGATGCGGGCGATGCGGGTGTAGGTGTCCATCTCGGTGTACCGACGAGTCAGACGCTCATGTTCGCCGCTTCGTGCTCGCGTCGCCACCCGGAACTTGCGGCCGTCAAATCGGCCGGGTGGCTCCGTTATACTGATCGGCCCTGATTTTCCGGCCGCCTTCGGCCCAGACCGCAGATGTCCTCCAAGCGCCTGTACATCAAGACTTTCGGCTGCCAGATGAACGACTACGACTCGACCAAGATGGCCGACGTACTCGCGAGATCGCATGGCTACGAACGCACCCTGGTCGCCGAGGAGGCGGATCTGCTGCTGCTCAACACCTGCTCGGTGCGCGAGAAGGCGCAGGAGAAGGTTTTTTCGGAACTGGGCCGCTGGCGGCAATGGAAGGCCGAAAGACCGGATCGACTGATCGGCGTCGGCGGTTGTGTCGCCTCCCAGGAAGGCGAGGCGATCGCGAAGCGCGAACCGCTGGTGGACGTGATCTTCGGACCGCAGACCCTGCACCGGCTGCCGCAGCTGATCGACCAGGCCGGCGCCGACGGACGCACCGCAGTGGACATCAGCTTTCCCGAGATCGAGAAGTTCGACCGCCTGCCGGAACCGCGCGCCGACGGACCGACGGCCTTCGTCTCGATCATGGAAGGCTGTTCCAAGTACTGCACATTCTGCGTGGTGCCGTATACGCGCGGCGAGGAAGTCTCGCGGCCGATGGAGGACGTGCTGGTCGAATGCCTGCGTCTGGTCGAACAGGGGGTTCGTGAAATCACCCTGCTGGGTCAGAACGTCAACGCCTATCGCGGCGCCGCGCCGGGCGGGGAGGTTTGCGATCTGGCCCTGCTGATCCGCTATCTGGACCGCATCGACGGACTCGAACGCATCCGCTTCACCACCTCGCATCCCCTGGAATTCTCGGACAGCCTGATCGAGGCCTTCGCCGAGGTGCCCAAGCTCGCCAGCTATCTGCACCTGCCGGTGCAGTCGGGCTCGGACCGTATCCTCGGCATGATGAAGCGCAATCACAAGCGCGAGCTCTATATCGACAGGATCCGCCGGATTCGCGAGGCGCGTCCCGATATCTCGCTGTCCTCGGATTTCATCGTCGGCTTTCCGACCGAGAGCGACGAGGACTTCATGCAGACCATCGACCTGATCGGCGAGGTGCGCTGCGACGCCGCCTATTCCTTCGTCTACAGCCCGCGTCCCGGCACGCCGGCCGCCAATCTGTACGACGGCGTATCCGCCGAGACCAAGGCGCGTCGCCTGGAAATTCTGCAGGCGCGCGTGCGCCAGCTGTCGGATGCGTTCTGCCAGCGTCAGATCGGCCTGACCCAGTCGGTGCTGGTGGAGCGGCCGTCCAGGCGCGGCAACGGCCAGATCGCCGGTCGCACCTCGCACAACCGCTGGGTCAATTTCGACGGACCGGAGAGCCTCATCGGCCAGTTCGTGGACGTGGTCATCACCGAGGCCATGCCGAACTCCCTGCGTGGCCGCCTGGCTGGCGAGCGCGCCGCCGCGTGAGTCCCGCCACCACCAAGCCGCGCAGCCTCGACATGGTGCTGGAACCGGACGACTCGCAGCGCCTGTCGAACCTGTCCGGCCCGTTCGACGCGCATCTGCGCCAGATCGAACTGCGCCTCGGTATCGAGATCCGCAATCGCGGCAATCGCTTCCGTCTGCTCGGCCCGGAAACGGAAATCACGCGCGGCGAAGACGTGCTGCGCGCGCTCTACCAGCAGAGCGACGACGACGAAACCACGCTGACCACCGAGCACGTGCATCTGGCCTTGTCCGAGGCTACGGCGGGCGAGGTCGTGCAGGCGCGCAAGACCGAGGCCGTGCCCGGCGCCGAGGGCGAGGTCGTGATCCGCACCAAGCGCGGCGTGGTGCGCGGCCGCACGCCGCAGCAGAAGGCCTATCTCAAGGCGATCTCCGAGAACGATCTGTCGTTCGGTATCGGCCCGGCCGGCACCGGCAAGACCTATCTGGCCGTGGCCAGCGCGGTCAATGCGCTGGAACGCGATCGTGTGCGCCGCATCGTGCTGACGCGCCCCGCCGTGGAGGCCGGCGAGAAGCTCGGCTTCCTGCCCGGCGACATGGCGCAGAAGGTCGACCCGTATCTGCGACCGTTGTATGACGCGCTCTACGAAATGATCGGCTTCGAGCGCGTCGCGCGGCTGATCGAACGCGCCGTGATCGAGGTTGCGCCGCTGGCTTTCATGCGCGGACGCACGCTCAACGAATCCTTTGTGATTCTGGACGAGGCGCAGAACACCAGCGTCGAGCAGATGAAGATGTTTCTGACGCGCATCGGTTTCGGCAGCGTTGCCGTGGTCAACGGCGACACCACCCAGATCGACCTGCCCAAGCACATCCGGTCCGGCCTCAAGCATGCCAGCGAGGTGCTCGACAAGGTGCCGGGCGTGAGCTTCACGTATTTCCGCAAGGAGGATGTAGTGCGGCATCCGCTGGTGCAGGCTATCGTCGAAGCCTACGAGCAGCACGACCTCGCGCAGACCGAAGGGCCGGGCAACGGCCGGGGTGGCGCCGCTTGATCGAGGACATCGTGGTGCAGCGCCGTGTGGCGCCGCTCGGCATCCCGGCACCGGCCAGCCTGCGTGCCTGGGCCGCCGCCGCGCGCGAGGACGCGGTCGGCGAGATCACGCTGCGGCTGGTCGACGCCGACGAGAGCCGCGAACTCAACCGCGATTACCGCGGCAAGGACAAGCCCACCAACGTGCTATCGTTTCCGGCCGAAAGCCCGATTCCCGGGGAATTCATGCTGGGCGATATCGTGATCTGCGCGCCTGTGGTGGCTGCCGAAGCGGCCGAGCAGGGCAAACCACAACGAGCCCATTGGGCGCACATGGTGGTGCACGGTGTCTTGCATCTGCGAGGCTACGACCATATCGAGGAGCAGCACGCCGAGGTGATGGAAGCGCGTGAATGCGCGATCCTTGCGTCCTGTGGTTTCCCGGACCCTTACCAGCACGCGAAATGAGCGACGATCATAGTAGCCGCCCTCCCGAGAACGGGGGGGGCAACTGGTTCCGCAGACTGGGCAAGAGCCTGGCCGGCGGACCGCGCAATCTGGCGGATTTTCTTGAAGTGCTGGCCGAGGCGCAGGAGCAGGAACTGCTCGACGCCGACGCCGTGTCGATGATCCAGGGCGTGCTCGAAACCGCCGAGACCCAGGTCCGCGACATCATGGTGCCCCGTGCGCAAATGGTCGTGGTCGAAAGCGACTGGTCGCTGGACAAGATTCTGGACACCGTGGTCGAGTCCGGTCACTCGCGTTTCCCGGCGGTCGGTGATTCGCGCGATCAGGTCTCCGGCATCCTGCTGGCCAAGGATCTGCTGCGCTATTCGAAATCCGAGGCGCAGCCCGCGTTCAGTCTGGAATCGCTGGTCAGACCGGCGGCGTTCGTGCCCGAGTCCAAGCGCGTCAACATGCTGCTCAAGGATTTTCGCGGCAGCCGCAATCACATGGCGATCGTGGTCGACGAGTACGGCGGCGTCGCCGGTCTGGTCACGATCGAGGACGTGATCGAGCAGATCGTCGGCGATATCGATGACGAATACGACGAATCCGAAGGCGCGCTGATCCTCAAGCAGGACGAACGACGCTTTCTGGTCAACGGCCTGACGCCGATCGAGGAATTCAACGAATACTTCGAAACCGATTTCTCGGACGAGGAATTCGATACCGTGGGCGGCCTGGTGATTCATCGATTCGGCCACATGCCGCGACGTGGCGAAGCCGTCAAACTCGGGAAATTCCAGTTCAATGTGCAGCGCGCGGACAGTCGTCGCGTGCATCTGCTCCAGGTCACCCTGGCGGCGGAATAGCCGAGTCGGCACACGGCTTTCGCGAGCGGTGATTAGCGGTGATTAAACCAGTGGGATGGCACGCCGGGACGCGTGACCGCCTGTCTTCAATTCCGGGGAATGGTTCTGACTATTACTCGATTGCTGTTGCGGTTGTTCGTCGCGCTCGCCTTGGGCCTGAGCGCGCCGGGCGCGTCCGCGCAAACCGCGCGGCCGGACGCCAATCCGGAAATCAGCCTGATCACCTTCGGCCCCGGTGAAATCTATTGGGAGCGCTTCGGCCACAATGCGCTGCTGGTTCTTGAACGCTCGCGCGACGCGGCCACCGTCTACAACTACGGCATCTTCGATTTCGAGCAGAAGAATTTTTTCCTGAATTTCGCGCGCGGCAAGATGATGTACCGCGTCGCCGAGGAACCTTACAGCCGCGCCTTGCTGCCGTACGCCTACGAGGGGCGCTGGGCGGTGCAGCAGAAGCTCGCGCTCACACCCGGACAGGCCCGCGAACTGCGCGACTTCCTCAAGTGGAACCTGCGCCCCGAGAATGTCGAATACCACTACGACTATTTCATCGCGAACTGTTCGACCAAGGTTCGCGATGCCATCGATTCGGTGCTCGACGGCGCGCTGCGCAGCCAGCTGGAAGCCCTGCCGGCCGGCACCACGTATCGCCGCGAGGTCACCCGCCTGACGGCAGCCGAATCCTGGCTGATGCTGGGCATGGACGTGGCGCTGGGACCGGCCGCCGATGTGCCGGTCAACGTCTGGGAAGATGCCTTCGTCCCGATGAAGCTGATGAACGCGCTGCGTGGCGTGCAGATCGACGACGGCAAGGGCGGAAGCCGCCCATTGGTGGCGGAGGAAGTATCTTTGCTGCCGCAGCGTGCGGCCATCGAGTCAGCCACGCCGCCGGATCTGCGCCTGCCGTTCGCGCTGGCCGGCCTGCTGTTCGCCGCGCTGGTGCTGGGCCTGGGCTGCGTGCGCAGCCGCAAGCCGGCGCGTGTTGCGTTTTCGCTACTGGCAGATACGTTCTCGTTGATCACCGGGCTGGCCGGACTGGTGCTGCTGGCGTTCTGGCTGCTGACCGATCACTGGCCGGCCTGGCACAACCTCAACCTGCTGCTGTTGAACCCGCTGGCCTTGATTCTGTTGCCGACCTGGGTCCGCGCCGGTTTTTCCGGCTGGCATCCATCCAGTCGCGCCTACCTGCTCGGCTGCCTGCTGGGCCTTGCGGCGCTGCTGGTTACGGTGCTCGCGGCCACGCCGCTGGCGCCGCAGCAGAACCTGCAATGGGCCTTGCTGCTGGCGCCCAGCCATGTCGTGCTGGGGTGGTGTCTTTACCGGCGGCGAGCGCAGGCCTCCTGAGCCTTCCCCCGTTTTTTTTCGCTTGCTGTAACCCCAATCGTCGCGCCCCTCCGTTTACAGGAATACCACCTGAATAACGGAGTTGTTGCCATGCGCTCGATTCTTGTCGCGGCCGGACTGGCCACCATCGTATTGGCGGCCGCCTGCGGCACACCGCGTGAGCCGCAGCGGACTGCGGATACGCAGACGCCACCGGTCGCGCCCAAGCCGCATCCCGAAGCGGCCGACGCGGTCGCTCAGATCATGCTGGAGCGTGCCCAGGCCAGCGGCGCCCAGCAGAAGTACGCGCTGCGTTCGCAGATGATGGCGCCGGTGTCGGTCCTGCCGAGCCCGCGGCCCTTGCCGCCGATGAGCCTCGAAGAGCGCGAACGCTACGCGCATCTGGCGCAGAACCCGGTGCACGCCGTCGGTGAAGACCCGGTGTCCACCTTCTCGGCCGATGTGGATACCGGCAGCTATGCCAATCTGCGCCGCTTCCTGCAGCAAGGACGCCTGCCGCCGGAAGATGCGGTGCGCGTCGAGGAATTCATCAACGCCTTCGACTACGCCTATCCGGCGCCTGGCGGCACCGCGTCGAGCACCCCGTTTTCGGTGCAGACCGAAGTCGCGCCGACGCCGTGGAACGCGAACACCTTGCTGATGCGTGTCGGCATTCAGGGCTGGCTGCCCGAAGGGCCGCTACCACCGTCCAATCTGGTGTTCCTGGTCGATGTCTCGGGCTCGATGCAGGCGCAGGACAAGCTGCCGCTGCTGCAATCCTCGCTGCGTCTGCTGGTCGGACAACTGCGCGCCGAGGACCGCATCAGCCTGATCACCTATGCCTCGGGCGTGCGCACGGTGCTGGAGCCGACGCCGGGCGATCAGCGCACCACCATCCTCGCGGCGATCGACGATCTGCGCGCCGGCGGTTCGACCAACGGCGGTGACGGTATTCGCCGCGCCTACGACGCCGCGCATCAGGCCATGATCGGCGATGGCATCAACCGAATCCTGCTGTGCACCGACGGCGACTTCAACGTGGGTACGGTCGATTTCGAGCAGCTCAAGGATCTGGTGGAGCGCGAGCGCGCCGGTGGCGTGGCACTGTCCACTTTCGGTTTCGGGCAAGGCAACTACAATGATCAGTTGATGGAGCAGCTTGCCGATGCCGGCAATGGCAACTATGGCTACATCGACACCTTGATGGAGGCGCAGAAGCTGTTCGTGCGCAACCGCGCGGCCACTTTGCGCACCATCGCCAAGGACGTGAAGATCCAGGTCGAGTTCAATCCCTCGGTGGTCGCCGAGTACCGGTTGATCGGCTACGAGAATCGCGCGCTGGCACGCGAGGATTTCGCGAATGACAAGGTGGATGCCGGCGAAATCGGTGCCGGCCACAGCGTGACCGCGCTGTATGAGATCGCTCTGCTCGGTTCCGATGGGCAACGCCTGGAACCGCTGCGCTACCAGCCCGAGGCCACAGCCGCGCCGCATGGCGGTGAACTGGCCCTGGTGCGCCTGCGTTACAAGGCGCCGGACGGCGAGGTCTCGAAACTGATCGAACGGCCGGTGCGTCGCGACGAGGTGCTGTCCGATTTCGATCGGGCCAGCGAATCGACGCGCTGGGCGGCTTCCATCGCGGCCTTCGGGCAGTCGCTGCGCGGCGGCAAGTATCTGGGAAGCTACGGTTACCCGGAGATTCGCGCGCTGGCCGCGCACAGCCGCGGTGATGACCCGTATGGCGATCGCGCGGAACTGCTTAAACTGGTCGATCTGGCGCAGTCTCTGGCGCAGCACACGACCGGAACGGATGTCGCAAGCGGACACTGACGAAGCCCTGATGCAGGCCTATGGCGCCGGCGACGCGCATGCGTTCCAGCGCCTCTACCTGCGCCACGCCGATCCGGTGTATCGCTACTGCCTGCGTGCCAGCGGTTCGCCAGCGAACGCCGCCGAGTTCGCGCAGGATGTGTGGATGCGGGTCATCGAGGCGCGTCAGCGCTACGCTCGGACTGCCGGATTCAAGACCTGGCTGTACCGCATCGCCCACAATCGCATGGTCGACCACTGGCGCGCACAGGCGACGCGCGGCAGCAGCGAGACTTTGGCCGACGAACAGGCCGATCCCTCGGCTTCGCCGGAACGCCGTGCCGCCGCCGAGGACTGCGTGGCTCGTCTGCAAGTCGAACTCGCTGGCTTGCCATTCGAACAGTGCGAGCTGATCGTACTGCGCGAAGAGGGCGAACTGACGCTGGAACAGATGGCGGAGCTGCAGGGCGTGGGTCGCGAAACCGTCAAGAGCCGGCTGCGCTACGCGCTGGCCAAGCTGAAGGAGGCCTTGCATGACTGCCTCGAATGAGCGCGATCCCGGTCGCGATCGCGAACTGGATGACTATCTGGCCGGTCGCCATGCGCTGTCGCGTCACTACGCGCAGGCGCGGGTCGAGCGTCCCACCGGGCATGACGCAGCGATACTCGCCAAGGCCGCCGCGGCGGCGCAGGCCGGCACAGCCAAGCGTGGCGGGCACCGCTGGCAGCCGGTCCTGGCCGTGGCCGCAACGATGGTGCTCGGCGTGGCCGTCGGCTGGAATCTGCTGCGGACACCGGCGGCGGACGTCGGCGCCGATTCCGACAGTGCGATGGGCTCGGCCGCGCCGTCCGCATCTGGCGACATTGCGGCCCCGGGTTCGCAGAAGGCCGCCGAAGCCATACGGGCCGAGGATGCGCAGCAACAGCGTCTTGCGCAAAAGCAGGCGTCCGCGCGCGCTGCGCAGCCACGCGCCCAGGCCTTTGCGGCGCCACGCTCGCTGCACGGCCCGAACCCGCAGATGGCCGCGCCGCCGCCTCGCGGCGCTGCGAACCCGTCACCCCCGCTGATTTCCGACGACCCGCAGATTCAGCGGCTGATCGACCACGTGCGCGAACTGCCGGACGGAACGGTTCGTCTCGACGGCAAAAGCCTGTCCGGCTCCGCGCTGGCCGAGGTCTGGACGCAGCGCTGGGCGCGTTCCGGCACGCGCTGCTCACTGGCTGCGGATTTCGTGGACTATTGCGCGCTGCCGGACTACGAGGGTGCACAGATCGAGCAGGACGGAGAACTTCAGCCCCTGCGCCCGATTCTGCATCGCTGGATTCGCAACATGGAACATCCGCCGAGATGAGCAAGTCGCACGCGACTCCGTACTTCGACGGAGCCACTTTCAAGTTTCTGCAACAGCTTTCGCGCAACAACAACCGCGAGTGGTTCACCGCGAACAAGGCACGCCATGAGGCGTCCGTGCGCGGCCCGGCGCTGGCGCTGATCACCGATCTGGCCGAACCCCTGGCCGCAATCAGCCCGAAGTTCCGCGCCGTACCCAAGGCCGTGGGCGGCTCGCTGTTCAGGATTCAGCGCGACACCCGCTTTTCCAACAACAAGCTGCCGTACAAGACCTGGATCGGCCTGCGCTTTTTTCACGAACGCGGCCGTGATGGCGATGCGCCGCTGTTCTACCTGCACATCGAACCCGGCAACAGCTTCGTCGGCGGTGGTCTGTGGCATCCGCAGGCGGCGGCACTGCGCAAGATCCGCGACTACCTGATCGCCAATCCCGTGAGCTGGAAGGCCGTGTGCACTCAGGCTGAGAAGCGGGGCTTCGTCTGGGGCGGAGAATCACTGCTGCGTGCGCCGCGCGGTTACGAGCCGGACCACGAATTGATCGAGCATCTCAAACGCAAGGATTTCGTGCTGTCGCGGGGGCTTTCCGACGACGAGGTTCTGTCGGAACGGTTCGGCCGCACGATCATTACGGCATTCGATCAGGTGGCGCCACTGGTCGACTGGCTGTGTGACGCGGTGGAGATCGACTTCTAGGCGCACCGGCCTCGGCGACCGAAAGGGCGTGGTCTTGGCAAACGCTCTATTCGATGTCGAGTTTCTTGATCTTGTAGCGCAGCGCGCGGAAGGACATGCCCAGCAGCTGGGCGGCGCGCGTCTTGTTGTAGCGCGCTTTCTCCAGCGCTTCGCGAATCGCCTGCCGCTCCATGTCCTGCATGTGCTCGGGCAGTGAGGCTTTGCCGGACGCCGCGTGCGGCGGCGTCAGGATGGGATCGTCGCGCAAGGCGAGGTCTTCGACCGTGATGGTCTGTCCGTCGCACAGCGTCACGGCCCGTTCGAGGATGTTTTCCAGCTCGCGGACATTGCCGGGGAAGTCGTAGAGGCGCAGGCGCTGCATGGCTGCGCTGTCGATCGCGGGGGCTGTCTCGAATCCGGCCTCGGCGGACAGGCGCTGCAGGATGTACCGAGCCAGCACCGGGATGTCGTCGCCGAGTTCGCGCAGCGGTGCGGTCTGGACTTCGATGACATTGAGGCGATAGTAGAGGTCCTGCCGGAATGCGCCGTCGCGAACCAGCTCCGACAGGTTCTTGTGCGTGGCCGAGATGATGCGCACGTTGACCGGAATCTCCAGTTCGGCGCCGACCGGGCGCACCGCCCGTTCCTGCACGGCGCGCAACAGCTTGACCTGCATGTGCAATGGAAGATCGGCGACCTCGTCGAGAAACAGCGTGCCGCCTTCGGCGCTCTGGAACAGGCCGGCCTTGTCGCGCGTGGCGCCGGTGAAGCTGCCTTTGACATGACCGAAGAACTCGCTTTCCATCAGCTCGGTCGGGATGGCGCCGCAGTTCACCGGGACGAACGGGCCTCCGGCGCGTGGGCTGCGCTGGTGAATCATGCGGGCGACGAGTTCCTTGCCGGTGCCGGATTCTCCGGTGATGTGCAATGGTGCCTGCGAGCGTGCGACACGTGCGATCAGCGCACGCAACTGCTGCACACGGGGGGAATTTCCGAGCAGTTCGACGCCGCTGGCGGTCGCCGGCGGCGATGGTGGACTCCCGAGTTTGAGCGCCGCGTCGAACAGCTTGCGCACGGTGCCGAGATCCACCGGTTTGGAGACGAAGTCGAAGGCGCCGGCCTTGAGGCTTTCCACCGCAGCTTCAGCGTTGCCGTAGGCGGTGATGACGGCGACCGGTGTCTGCGGACAGTGCTTTTGAATGTGTGCGATGACGTCGAGCCCGCTGCCGTCGGGCAGGCGCATATCGGTGATGCACAGCTTGAAGCTGTGGCGCGCCAGCTGGTCCCTGGCCTCGGCGACACTGGCGGCCGCTTCGCTGCGCACGCCCATGCGTGACAGGGTGATCTCCAGCAATTCGCGGATATCGGCTTCGTCGTCGACGATCAGGCCGAGTGCTTGGTTCAAGGACGGGTTCCTCCGGCGCGGGCGAAGATGATGCGGAAACAGGCGCCGCCCTCGGGAACGGCGCGGTAGATCAGCCGCGCGTGATTGTATTCGCATAATTCGCGCGCGAGATAAAGGCCGAGGCCGGTCCCGCCGTGCGCGGTGGTGAAGAACGGTTCGAAGATCTGATCGCGCCGATCCTCGGCGATGCCCGGTCCGTCGTCGCGGATTTCGAGAAACGGGGCGCCGCTGTCGGTGGTGCCGATCGTTTGTGAGACCCGCTGGCCGCCGTGCTCGAAGGCGTTGTCCCACAGATTGAACAACACCTGGTTGAGATGGTCGCGATCGAAGCGCACCGAGGCCTTGAGGCTGGAGGGCGGTGGATCGACCTTGCGCGAGTCCCGCGGGTGGATCTCCAGGTACTGTCTCAGGCTTTGGCGCAGGTGTTCGGCCAGGGCAAGCGTGCCCGGCGATCGCGCCTGCGGTCGCGACAGCGTCAGTACATCGCTGACGATGCGTTCGATCCGCCGGCCGTGACGTTGAATCATGTCCAGCAGGCGCTGGTCCTCGACGTCGAGCCGCTCGCTTTCGCCCAGCAGCTGGCTGGCATGCTGGATCGCCGACAGCGGATTGCGGATTTCGTGGGCGATGCTCGCCGAGAGTCGGCCGAGCGCGACCAGTTTCATGCGTTGCGCTTCGGCGCGGATCTGCGCGGCGTCCTCAAGCGTGATCAGGATCGGTGCCGCGTCGCCGGTCGCCAGGCGGGTGTAGCGCGGCATCAGCTCCACGTTACCGAGCACGATCGGCGAGTACGCGCCGGGCAGGGCCTCGCGCCAGAGGCCCACGGCTTCGGCGAGATCGGGCACCTGATCGAGTCGCGGGGATGCTTCAGCGCCGCTTTCCAGACGCAGCAGGCGCCGCGCGACCGCATTGAAGGCACGCATGCGGTTGTCGTTGTCGAGCACGATCACGGCCGTGCGCATCGACTCGACGATACTGTCGTTGATGCGCGACAGATCGATGAGCTCGCTGCCGACGCGTGCCGCCTGTGCCTCGCTCTTGCGCGCGCGCATCGCCATCTGATTGGCGCCGGCTGCGGTGGCGAAAAAAATGACCCCCAGGATTCCGATTGCGGTGAAGTCGTCGGCGCTCCAGCCGGTTCGAAGCTGCCGGTAGATCTCCTCGCTGAACAGCGCCAGCGTCGAGGCGGCGGCCGTGAGCAGGGCCAGACGCCCCGGCAGCACCAGCGCATAGCCCACGGTCGGCGTGATCAGCAGCACGCCCAAGCCGCTGTCGACACCGCCGCTGCTCAGCAGCAGCAGCGACAGCCCGACCAGATCGACCGTGAATTGCAGGGTGGCGTGCACGATCAGTCCGGCGGCACGCCATTGCATCGCCAGTGTGGTCAGGATGCCCGCGCCGAAGTAGCAGAAGATGCTGAGCTGGAACAGCCAGGGCTGCTCGCTGCCCAGCGCTGTGGGCGCCACCCGGCTGTAGTAGAGGCCCACAAGCAGGACCGCCAGCAGCAGACGATAGCCGCAGATCGCCAGCAGGATCTGCCAGTCACTCTCTCGCGTCGAGCTGACGGTAGCTGCCGTCGTTCGGTCCGGGGCGGCCGGATTCAGCATGGCCATTCCAGGTCCGTCGGTGTCGTCGAGGCTGCGCCGGCGGGGGGCGGCCCGGGACCTTGCGGACGGCGCTTGCGCGGCTCGGCGGTCATGTTGGGGACAGTTCGGATCATCGATCGGCTCAGGCGGTAATGAAGCTTATTTTGCGTGGACGGCTGGATTGGGGGAAAATCGCGCGCCGCAACATCCCTCGTCCATCATCGTCGATACCTTCTGGTGTCGGCACAGCTCCGGAAGACGCCATGAACCTGCACGAGTATCAGGCAAAAGAACTTTTTTCGCGTTACGGAATTCCAGTGCCGGAAGGCCGGCTGGCCGATACGCCAGAAGCCGCCCGCCAGGCCGCCAAGGACCTGGGCAACCGAGTCGTCGTCAAGGCGCAGGTCCATGCCGGTGGCCGCGGCAAGGTCGGCGGCGTCAAGCTGGTCAACGATGCCGACGCAGCCGCCGATGCCGCCAAGGGCATGCTCGGGCAGAAGCTGGTGACCAAGCAGACCGGCGCCGCCGGCCTGCCGATCAACTCGGTCTGGGTCGAGAAGCCCTCCAGCATCGCGCGCGAACTCTACGTGTCCGCCGTGGTCGACCGCAGCACCGAAACCATCGTCTTCATGTGCTCGCCGGCCGGCGGCATGGATATCGAGGACGTGGCCGAGGAAACCCCGGAGAAGCTCAAGAGCATCGCCGTGGACCCGGCCGCCGGCCTGCAGCCGTACCAGGCGCGTCAGCTCGGCTTCTTCATGGACCTGAACAAGCAGCAGGTCGACCAGTTCAGCAGGATCATGCTCGGGCTCTACAAGCTGTTCGTCGAGCGCGACTGCAGCATGGTCGAGATCAATCCGCTGATCGTCACTGCCGAGGGCGATCTGTTCGCGCTCGACGCCAAGCTCAACTTCGACGACAACGCGCTGTTCCGCCAGAAGGCGATTGCCGAGAAGCGCGATCCCTCGCAGGAGGACGAGCGCGAGCGCGTGGCCCTGCAGCACGATCTCAACTACGTGTCGCTGGAGGGCAACATCGGCTGCATGGTCAACGGCGCCGGTCTGGCGATGGCGACCATGGACATCATCAAGCTGCACGGCGGCCAGCCCGCCAACTTCCTAGACGTCGGCGGCGGCGCCACCACCGAGCGCGTGACCAATGCGTTCAAGCTGATCACCAGCTCGCCGGACGTCAAGGCGATCCTGGTCAACATCTTCGGTGGCATCGTGCGCTGCGACCTGATCGCCGAAGGCATCATCGAGGCGGTCAAGCAGACCGGGCTCAAGGTGCCGGTGGTGGCGCGCCTGCAGGGCACCAACATGGAGAAGGGACGCGACATGCTGGCCAACAGCGGACTCGCCATCACCCCCGCCACTGATCTCACCGAAGCGGCCGACGCTGTCGTCGCCGCCGTCGCCATCAAGTAAGCCGGAGCCCCGCAATGAGCATCCTCGTCGACAAGAACACCAAGGTCATCTGCCAGGGCTTCACCGGCAAGCAGGGCACCTTTCATTCCGAGCAGAGCATCGCCTATGGGACCAAGCTGGTCGGCGGCGTGTCGCCGGGCAAGGGCGGCACCACGCATCTCGATCGTCCGGTGTTCAACACCGCGCATGACGCGGTTGCCGCCACCGGTGCCGAAGCGTCCATGATCTACGTGCCCGCGGCCGGTGCCGCCGACGCCATCCTCGAAGCCGCGGACGCCGGCATCAAGGTCATCATCTGCATCACCGAGGGCATACCGGTGATCGACATGGTCAAGGTCAAGGCCGCGCTCAAGAACTATCCGGACGCGGTACTGATCGGGCCGAACTGTCCGGGCGTGATCACGCCGGGCGAATGCAAGATCGGCATCATGCCGGGCCACATCCACATGCCAGGCAAGATCGGCATCGTCTCGCGCTCCGGCACGCTGACCTACGAGGCCGTGCACCAGACCACGCAGATCGGCCTGGGCCAGTCCACCTGCGTCGGCATCGGCGGCGACCCGGTGCGCGGCATGGGCTTCAATGAAGTACTGGCGCGCTTCAACGAGGACCCGCAGACCGAAGGCATCATCATGGTCGGCGAAATCGGCGGTTCTTCCGAGGAAGAGGCGGCCGAATACATCAAGGATCATGTCAAGAAGCCTGTGGTGGCCTACATCGCCGGCGTTACCGCGCCGCCGGGCAAGCGCATGGGTCATGCCGGCGCGATCATTTCCGGCGGCAAGGGCACGGCCGACGAGAAGTTCAAGGCGCTGGAAGCCGCCGGCGTCAAGACCGTGCGCTCGCCGGCGGATCTGGGTTCGGCGATCAAACAACTGATGGGCGCCTGAGTCCGTTTGTCGTCGAATTCCACCGTGATGGCATCGACGGTGAGGTGGTATCGGACGGCGGTTCGGGCACAGGCCCGGGCTGCCGTTTGTTCGTCTGAGGCGCCGCACAAGGGCGCCGGGAAGGCCTGCGCATGACTCGTCCAATCAAGCTGGTGGCCGCCCAGATCAACCTCTGGGTCGGCGATGTCGACGGCAACGTCAAGCGCATCATCGATGCGGCCAACACTGCCAGGGACCGACACGGCGCGGATTTGATCGCGTTTCCGGAACTGTCGCTGATCGGCTATCCGCCGGACGATCTGCTGTTGCGGTCCGGTCTGCCGCCGGTGATCGAGGAGGGACTGTCGCGCATCCGTCGCGAAGTCCAGGGCATTCACGTCGCCGTCGGGCATCCTGAATACGCGCGGGACGGCATGTACAACGCGGCCTCCGTATTCCGCGATGGCGAGGTGATCAGCCACGCGCGCAAGCAGCTGCTACCGAACTATGGCGTGTTCGACGAACGCCGCCATTTTCGGCCTGGCCGCGACGACACGGCGGTGTTCGAACTCGGCGGAATGCGTGTCGGGCTGTGCATCTGCGAGGATCTGTGGGGGCCGGCGCCTGCGGCGCAGGCGCGCAGGGCCGGCGCGCAGCTGCTGCTCAATATCAATGCCTCGCCTTTCGCGATCGGCAAGGCTCAGCAGCGCGAGGCGGTGTTTCGCGAGCGCGCCGGCGAAAGCGGACTGCCGGTGCTGTACGTCAACCTCGTCGGCGGCCAGGACGACCTGATCTTCGACGGCGACTCGGCGGCCATGAACGGCGACGGTGAGTTCGCGATGCGCGCGCCGCTGTTCGAGGAGGGCCTGCATCTGGTCGAGTTTGATGGCAACCGTTTCATGCCGGCCGCTCAGCGGGCGCCTCGGAACGAACACGCCGTGATCTACAAGGGTGTGGTGCAGGCGATACGCGACTATGTCGATCGCAACGGCTTTCCGGGGGCGCTGATCGGCCTGTCCGGCGGCATCGATTCGGCACTGGTGGCCGCGATGGCGGTCGATGCGCTGGGGCCGGCGCGGGTCTGGACGGTGTCGCTGCCTTCGCGCTACACCGCCGACATGTCCAACACCGACGCGGCCGAGCAGGCGCGGCGCATGGGCGCGAAGTATTCGGTTCTGCCGATCGAACCGGCCTACGAAGCCTTCACCGGCGTGCTGGCCGACACCTTCGCCTGCCGCGAGCCGGACCTGACCGAGGAGAACATCCAGTCGCGCAGCCGTGGCGTACTGTTGATGGCCTTGTCCAACAAGTTCGGTCATGTGGTGCTGACCACCGGCAACAAGTCGGAAATGGCGGTGGGCTACGCCACCTTGTACGGCGACATGTGCGGCGGCTTCGCGCCGATCAAGGATTGCTACAAGACCCTGGTCTACGGCCTCGCACGCTACCGCAACAGCGTGTCGGAAGTGATACCGCCGCGCGTGATCGAACGGCCGCCGACGGCGGAGTTGCGGCACGATCAGAAGGATTCGGATTCACTGCCGGATTACGCGGTGCTGGACCCGATCCTGGAGGCCTACGTCGAAGCGCAGCGTTCAATCCCCGAGATCGTGGCGATGGGCTTCGACGAAGCCGATGTGCGCAAGGTGGCGGCCCTGGTTCGTCGCAGCGAGTACAAGCGGCGCCAGGCGCCGCCGGGTCCGAAGGTGACGAACTGCGCGTTCGGCCGCGAGCGCCGCTACCCGATCACCGCGGTGTACGGGGATCTTTGAAGTTTCGACGTGTCGGGGACACCGGCAAGGGCTTCAGGCGTCGCCCGGCGGTAGGGCATCCGGCAACTGACCGGTGTTGCCGTCATTGTCCTCGGAGTCGCCGAAGCTGAACCAGTTTCCAAGCCGTTCGAAGAACCCTGGCCTGGATTTGCGTTCCAGTTCGCGCGCCTGTGCCACTTCGAGCGCCTGGCTGTTGGCTTTACGCAGACTGCGGGCTTCGGAAGCCTGCTGCGTCAGGCCGAGCGAGGTGTAGGCGCGTTCGAGCAAGGCCAGCGCCTCGTAGCTGGCCGGCGAACCTGGATAGTCGCTGATGATGGCCTCGGCGCGACGCGCGGCCGCGACGTAGGCGCCCCGGCGCAGATAGAAGTCGACGATGTGCAATTCGTGCGTGGCGACGCGGTCGCGCAGATAGAGCATGCGTTGACGCGCGTCGGCGGCGTACTTGCTGTTCGGATAGCGCTGCACCAGCAGGCCGAAATCGTCGAAGGCCCGACGCGAATCGCCCATGTCATGGCGCGTCGGATCGAAACCCGGGAAACCGTCGAACGCGCTTTCGACGCTCTGGAAGTTGATCAGGCCACGCAGGTACAGCACATAGTCGATGCGCGGATCGCGCGGATGGTCGCGCATGAACCGGTCGGCGGCGGACAGTGCCTGCTCCGGCTGATAGCTGCGATACTGCGCGTAAATCCCCTCAAGTTCCGACTGTGTTGCAAACTCGCTGAACGGGAAGCGCGCCTTGATGCGGTCGTAGTTCTGCAGGGCGGTAGCGTAGTCGCTGGAATCCAGCTTTTCACGGGCGTCGCGGTACATCTCCACCGCTTCGGCGCGCAGTTCCTCCTGGGTCTTGCCGGCATTGAGCAGCGCAGGATCGTCGTCCTCGGGACGAGTCTTGCCTGCGCAGGCGGCGAGGAACAGGACGCACATTGCGACCATCACGGGCCGCAGTCGGATTGAGGTCATGGAAACGTTTTTCGAGATCGACATTGAGTCAGCCGACGAGTATAGCGGATAGGTCCGGGGCCGAGGATCACATCGCCAGCGTGCCGCCAGAGATGCACGGATGGCGTTTGGACCAGGCCGCGGCGCGTCTGTTCCCTTCTTTTTCGAGGGCGCGTCTGCAGGCCTGGATCGACGAGGGTCGCCTGCGCTGCAATGGCGCGCCGGTGGCGCGTCGCCGCGACGCGGTCGCGGAGGGCGATACGCTGGAACTGAGGCCCGTGGAGGCCCCGGATACGCGGGTGCGCCCGCAGGCACTGGATTTCGACGTGCTCCATGAAGACGAGGACCTGGCGATCGTCAACAAGCCGCCGGGACTGACGGTGCATCCCGGTGCCGGCGCCGCCGACGGCACCTTGCAGAACGCGCTGCTGCACCGGTTCCCCAAGACCGACCGGGTGCCGCGCGCGGGCATCGTGCACCGCCTCGACAAGGACACCTCCGGGCTGCTGGTGGTGGCGCTGAGCGTGGCCGCGCACACCCAGCTGGTGCGGATGCTGCAAGCCCGTGAAATCCGCCGCGAGTACGACGCCGTGGTCTCTGGCCGGGTCACGGCGGGCAGCACCGTGGAGGCGCCGATAGGGCGCGACCCGCAGCACCGCACGCGCATGGCCGTGGTGCACGACGGCCGCGATTCGGTCACGCATTTTCGGGTCGAGAAGCGGTTCGCTGCGCACACCTGGCTGCGTGTTCGCCTGGAGACCGGGCGCACCCATCAGATTCGCGTGCACATGAAACACCTGAATCACCCGATCGTCGGCGATTCGACCTACGGCGGCCGGCAGATTCGCGGGCCGGGGCTCGCGCCGGCGGTCCGCGAAGCGCTGGCCCGCTTTCCGAGACAGGCGCTGCACGCGCGGCTGCTGCATCTTCGGCACCCCTTGAGCGGAGCCGACATCGAGGTCGAGACGCCGCTGCCGCCGGACATGGCCACACTCGTGTCCGTACTGGCCGCCGAATCGCCGGACCGTGGCGACTGAGCCACACCGCGCCTCGCCGACGCTGCTGCGGCCGCAATGGCCGGCGCCGGCCGCCGTCAATGCCGTGCTCAGCACGCGGCTGGGCGGGGTCAGCGCCCCGCCGTTCGACAGTCTCAATCTCGGCGCGCATGTCGGCGACGATCCGCGTGCCGTCGCCGAAAATCGGCGCCGCCTGATCGAGACGGCGGGCCTGCCGATGCCGCAATGGCTCAGGCAGGTGCACGCTTGCCGCGTCGTGCGTCTGCCCAATGCGGCAGGCATGCTGGAAGCCGATGCCTGCTACACGACCCAGCGCGGCGTCGCTTGCGCCGTGCTCGTGGCGGACTGTCTGCCGGTGCTCTTGTGCGACGACGCGGCTGGCGTCGTCGCCGCCGCGCACGCCGGCTGGCGCGGCCTGGCCGCGGGCGTGCTGGAAGCCACGGTCGCCGCGCTTCCGGTCTTGCCGGATACCTTGATTGCCTGGATGGGGCCGGCGATCGGGCCGGCCGATTTCGAGGTCGGCGAGGAGGTTCGTAAGATGTTCGTCGAGCGGGACGCCGACTGTGCCGGTGCTTTTCGGCCCGGCCGGCCGGGCAAATATCAGGCGGATCTGCATGCGCTTGCGCGCATCCGTCTACGCGCTGCCGGCGTTTCGCGCGTCTACGGCGCAGAAGGCTCGACCCGGAGCGAACCGCAGCGCTTCTATTCGTTCAGGCGCGATGGAACGACGGGGCGCTTTGCGGCGATCATCGCCCTGCGGTGAGCGGTTCGTGGCGCGTCTGATCGGGCGATATTGCGCATCTTCAGATACCGTTATCGACGCGCGAGCATGAAGCGGCGAATCAGTTTAGGATGCGGCACCAGCTACCGTACGCCACCGTTTGGTGGCCGTGAATGGATTCCGCATCAAGGCATCGAGAAGGATCGATTCAAAGCCTGCCGGTACGCGGGCGCATGAGTCGCCAAAATGACACAAGACACCACTGCGAGGAGAGGCGATCCGTGCGTATCGCTCATTCGGGGAATCATGTCGGCCGCATCGCGCGGCGTTCCGGTTTCAGGGCCGGACTTGCCGGGTTGTCGCTGCTCGCGGCGGCGGGCGTGACCGCGGCACAGGACGGCGGGCCCAGCGCGCCGGTGCAGCCGCGGCCGGCGGAAATCATGAGCCGGGCCGATCAGAGTCTGCTGCTGGATGTCGGCTTCACCGGCAAGCACTTCGTCGCGGTCGGCGAGCGCGGCGACATCCTGGTTTCGAATGACGGCAAGGCCTGGGCCCAGGTCCAGGTCCCGGTGCGTGCACCGCTCACGGCCGTGCAGTTCGTCAACGACGAGCAGGGCTGGGCGGTGGGGCACGATGCAGTGATCCTGCACACCGAAGATGGTGGCCGCACCTGGAGTCTTCAGAATTTCGAGCCCGAACTCGAGCAGCCGTTCCTGGACCTGTATTTCCTGGATGCGCAGCGCGGCTATGCAGTGGGCGCCTACGGAATGATGGTCGGCACCGATGATGCGGGCCTGTCCTGGGAACCGGTCGATGCCCCGGCCATCCGCGACGAGGAACTGCATTTCAACGGCATCACGCAGCTCGCCGACGGCACGCTGTTCATTGCCGGCGAGTCCACGATGATGGGGTTCTCGCGGGATCAGGGAGCGACCTGGACCCGGTTCGAGTCACCGTACGACGGCACCCTGTTCGGCGCCCTGCCGTTCGGCGAGCACGGTGTGCTGGTCTACGGCATGCGTGGCAACGTGCTGTACACGCGGGATCTGTCCGAGGGCGTGGACGGCTGGACCACGCTCGACACGCAGACCGTGGCGTCGTTCTTCGGCGGCACGCGGCTGCCGGGCGGTGGCTACGCCCTGGTGGGCCTCAACGGTCAGGTGCTGGAACTGGACGCGCAGGGCCGGATCCTTGCCCGTGAATCGACCGGCCGTGCCGACAGTCTGGCAGCGGCGACCCCGATCGGGGACGGCCTGCTGCTGGTCGGCACCGCCGGCGCCGCTCGCTTGAGCCTCAACCGATAAGAGAGCCAGGGCCCCACCAATGGCGACCGACATGAAGCCGAACCCGGTGACGGAGAAGATGCTCGACGCCGTCATCCCCATCATCTATGGCCGTCGCAGGCTGGTGTTGATCCTGCTGGCGCTGCTGACCGCGTTCTTTCTGTGGGAGACGCTGCAGGTGCGTCCCGATGCGGGTTTCGACAAGTCGATTCCGCTCGAACACGAGTACATGCACGTCTACAAGCAGTACGAGACCGAGTTCGGTGGCGCCAACACCGTGCTCGTCGCGCTGGTGCAGAAAGACGGTGACATCTACAACGAAGTGTTCCTGAGCAAGCTCAAGGCCGTCACCGACGCGGTGTTCTTCCTGCCGGGCGTGGACCGCTCGCGCGTGTCCTCGCTGTTCACGCCGGACGTGCGCTACCTCGAAGTCGTGGAGGGCGGGTTCCGCGGCGGCAACGTGATCCCGGCAGACTACCAGCCGACTCCGGAGATGTTCAGGCTGGTGCGTGGCAACGTCGCCAAGGCCGGCGTGATCGGGCGCTATGTGTCCTCCACGCAGAATGGCGCCATGGTCTACGCCGAACTGCTCGAAACCGATCCCATCAGCGGCGACAAGCTGGACTACCAGAAGGTTGCGGCGGATCTGGAGAAGATTCGCGAAAAGTACGAAACCGATGACATCAAGGTGCACATCGTCGGTTTTGCCAAAGTCGTCGGCGATGTCACCGATGCCACCATGGAAGTGGTCGGGTTCTTCCTGATCGCCGTGTTCGGCACGATGCTGGCGCTGTGGTGGTACCTCGGCAGCTTCCGTCTGGCGCTGCTGCCGATGGGCTGCTCGATCGTCGCCGTGATCTGGGAATTCGGCCTGCTGCGCCTGTTCGGCTTCGGGCTCGATCCGTTCGCGATCCTGGTGCCGTTCCTGGTGCTGGCGGTGTCCACCAGTCACGGCGTGCAATACGTCAACACCTGGGCCGACGAGGTCATCCGCGGGCGCAACAGCTACGACGCCTCGGTGGAAACCTACCGACGGCTGGCGATTCCCGGCATCATCGCCCTGATCACCGATCTTTCGGGTTTCCTCACGATCCAGCTGGTGCCGATCGAGATCGTGCGCGAAATGTCGTGGAATGCCTCGTTCGGCATGCTCGCGATCATCGTCACCAACAAGGTGATGATGCCGATCTGGCTGTCCTACCTGTCGGTCAAGGACGTGGACAGCTTCCGCGTGAAGCGTCAGGCCAAGCTCGACGCCGGCGACAGGCTGTGGCGCGCGATGACGGTCGTGACCAAGCCGAGCGTGGCCGTCGTGCTGGTCGTGATCAGTGCCGGCGTGCTTGGCTTCTCGTGGTGGAAGCAGCAGGATCGCATCATCGGTGACGCCCAGGTCGGCGTTCCCGAACTGCGTCCGGAGTCCCGCTACAACCAGGATTCCTACGCCATCACCCAGAACTTCGCGATCGGTGTCGACATCCTCAAGATCATCGCCGAAACCGATCCCGAAGCCTGCATCAAGTACAAGGTGATGGAGCAGATCGACCGCTTCGCCTGGCGCATGCAGAACACGCCCGGCGTGCAGTCGACCATCTCCCTGCCGCAGGTTGCCAAGCAGGTGAACTCCGCGTTCTCGGAAGCCAACCCGAAATATCTGGTGCTGCCGCGCAATCACTACGTGATGGTGCAGGCGATTTCGCCGGTACCCACCTCGACCGGCCTGCTCAATCCGGATTGCTCGGCCATGGCCGTGCTGATCTTCACGGCCGACCACAAGGCGCAAACGATCGCGCACATCGTCGAGGAAGTGAAACGCTTCCAGGCTGAAAACGACGCGGAGTTCTTCGAAACGCATCAGGATGTCGAAGCGGCGTACTGCGCCAACAAGACCGGGACGCGTCGCGAAATCGGTATCGCCGAAACGGAGCTGGCGCGCTACACGGCCGCCCTGCGCAAGGGCGGCATGGACGACGAGGGCGTCGACAAGGATTCCGGCGTTGCCGAGCGCAAGGAGAAGCTCGACAAGCTCAAGCAGGACTACGCCGGCCTGGACAAGGCCTGCCCGGTCAATTTCGCCATTGCCTCGGCCAATGTCGGCGTCATGGCCGCGACCAATGAGGTGGTCGAGGACAAGGAATTCGGCACGATCTTCTGGGTCTACGTCGTGATCACGATTTTCTTGTTGCTGTCCTACCGTTCGCTGTCTGCGCTGATCGCGGTGGTGCTGCCGCTGGTCATGGTGTCGATCCTCGCCAATGCCCTGATGGCCATGTTCGGCATCGGACTCAAGGTGGCGACGCTGCCGGTGGTCGCGCTTGCGGTCGGCATCGGCGTGGACTATGGCATCTACATCTACGATGTGCTGCAACACGAGATCTACCAAAAGGGCCGGACCCTGCGCGAAGCCTATTTCGAGACCCTGCGCCAGACCGGCAAGGCCGTGATCTTCACCGGCATCTGCCTGGCCGGCGGTGTCGCCACCTGGCTGCTGTCCGATCTCCAGTTCCAGCGCGACATGGGCCTGCTGCTGGTGGTGATGTTCACCGCCAACATGCTGGGCGCGGTGATCCTGCTGCCGGCCTATGCGCGCTTCATCATGAAGTTGCCGAACGGTTGAACGTTCCGGGCTGTCGCAACGGCGGGCGCGGAGCGCGCCGGCTGTGAGTGCGGCGGGCTCCATGGGGCGGTGTACACTTCGGCGGCCGAGTGTTGGAGCAGAGTCATGGCTCTGAATGAACCGTTACTGCGCAATCAGGATCGGATTGCGGCAATATGCACGCAGTCTGGAATCGCCCGCCTGGACGCCTTCGGCTCGATCCTGCGTAGTGATTTCCTTGATGCGGGCAGTGACGCCGATTTCGGCGTCGAATTTGACGATTGAATCGACGGCAGCGCATTGCGCCGGTATTTCGGATTCAAGAGCCAGCTCGAAACCCTGCTGGGCCGGCCGGTGGATGGATTGGGTGGAATGGAGTGGAATTGGCGGCGATGCCCGATTCGCGGCTCAAGCGACTCATCAGCCGCGAAGCGGTATCGGTCCATGCAGCGGCGTCCCGATGTTTATCTGGAACTCGCCTTGCCTGCCTTGCGCAAGCTCACCCCCGGTTTTTGCAGCGACCCGGCGCTCAGCCGCCCGGCCTGCGATAGCCCTCACACGCCAATTGCGTGATTTCGCCGCTTTCCAGCGCCAGCGCGGTCAGCGCGCCGCCCCAGACACAGCCGCTGTCGAGCCCCCAGACCTGATGTTCCGGCCAGGCCACCTGTCCCAGCGTGGACCAGTGGCCGAAGACGATGCGCTGCCCGCGGCTGGCGCGGCCCGGCATCGCGAACCACGGGATCAGGTCGGTCCGGGCGGCATCCGGCGCCGCCTTGGCGCGTAGCGCCAGGCTGCCATCCGGCCGGCAATAGCGCAGCCGGGTGAAGCAGTTGACGATGAAGCGGCTGCGCGCGTGGCCTTCGAGGCGCTCGTCCCACAGCGAGGGCTCGTTGCCGTACATGTGCCGAAAGAAATCGGCAGCATCGGGTCCCTGCAGCGTCTGCTGTGCCTCACGCGCGAGACGCAGCGCCTGTGGCAGCGTCCATTGCGGCGCCAGCCCGGCATGAAGCATCGACCAGCCCAGGGTTTCGTCCTGCAGCATCAAGGGGCAGGCCGCGAGCCAGTGCAGCAGCTCGTCACGGTCGGGTGCGTCGAGCACGGCCTGAAACGTGTCCTTGCTGTCTGGAGTCTCGGTGCCCGCCGCGCAGGCCAGCAGATGCAGATCGTGATTGCCGAGCACGGCGCGCACGGAATCGCCCAAAGAGCGCACGAAGCGCAGGGTCTTGAGCGAATCGGGGCCGCGATTGACCAGATCCCCGGCCAGCCACAAGCGGTCGGCGGCCGGGTCGAACCGCAGTGTTTCCAGCAGTCTCTGCAGCTCGTCGTGACAAGCCTGAAGATCGCCGATGGCGTAGGTGCTCATTTCGATGTGGGTTCGCTGCTGTATCCTCGGCAGCCGGCGGGTGGGAGAGCGTCGGCGCCGACGGGCGGTGGTCCGTAACGGTGCCAACGGCGGCGACTTGCGCCGAGGCCGACAAGCGGTAGCAAACGGCGCTGTCAGTTGCTTTGACGCCGCAGCGGGGCACGTCGATTATAGGCCTGCGGGTGCAAAGCGCCCATGTTCTCGGGTTTTCTGACAGGAGTCGAACGATGTTGAAGCAAATGAAGCAGTTTCTGCGGGACGAGGAAGGCGCCACCGCGATTGAATATGGTTTGATTGTCGGCCTGATTGCGGTTGTGCTGATCGCGGCCTTTACCTTGCTGGGCACCGACCTGGGCACTTTGTTCACTGATGTTGCCAATAAGGTGCCTGACGTTCCTACGTAAAGTAGGTTCTCAGGTCGTTGCCCGGTGGGCATCGTAGTCGGGCTCTGGGCGGTGGCGATCGGCGTCTTCGACGCCGCCACCGCCCGGATTCCGAACTGGATGGTGCTGCTGGGCCTGGCCGCTGCCGTCTTGACGCTCGCGGTTCAGGGGCACGGCATTCTCGGCGCCAGCCCGCTGAGCTGTGGACTCGGATTCGTCGTCGGCGGCCTGTTACCATTGGCCGGGTACGCGGCCGGCATGCTGGGGGCCGGTGACGTCAAGTTCGCCGCGGCGCTGGGTGCCTTGCTGGGCTTGCCCGGCGTGCTCTGGGCGCTGCTGGCGTCGGCGCTGGTGCTTGGGGTTTCGAGTCTGAGCTATTTGTTGAGGATTCGCCTCGGCAGGCAGGCCCTGCGTCGCCGAATCCCGGCGGGGCCGGCTCTGGCGATCGGGGCATTGTTTGTGCTGTTCGATGGACCGGCGATTGTGTTTGCCTGAGATTGTGTTCGCTGGGCCTGCGCTCAAGCCGATGCCGTTTCTGTATTCAGATTGGGAGGCCTAAGGATGGGGTTTCTTCACAAAAGGGAACGTGGCGCCGTCGCCGTCGAATTCGCGTTCGTCTTCCCGATCCTGTTGTTGCTGGTCTACGGCGTGATCACCTATTCCTATCTGTTCTTCGTCACCACCGCGGTGCACTACGCCGCGCAGGTGGGTGCCGAGGCCGCCGTGGCCGTGGCCCCGGATGACGATGAGGACGACTACACCACCCGCGTCTACGCGGCCGCCGAAGCCGCGGCGCGACAGAGCCTGTCCTGGATGACGGCCGCGCAACTGGCGCGGCTGACGGTGGTGCCCGCGCTGAGCGAGGATGCCGTCGTGCCGACGATCATCGTTCGCTTACAGTTCAATACCGGCGCCCCCACACCGATTTTCCCCGTGATCGACCTGCCGCTGGTCGGCACGGTCCCGCGCTTTCCTGACAACGTGGTGGCGACCGCCGCCGCCACGATCTGACGCAAGGACAGGACATGAGCAGCAAAGCCTTGAGAATTGTCGCCGCGGTCACCGTGGTGCTCGCCATCGTGCTCGCGTTTGCCGCCTACAACATCAGCCGCCAGTACGCGGCCAGGAATCAGCAGGCCGCGGCGCCCGCTCAGACCGAACCGTCCGAACCGAAGACGCTGGCGGTGGTGGCGACCAGGCCGCTGGCGGCCTACAAGCCGATCGATCGGGAGTCCGTGCTGGTGGCGCCGGTCGCGGTTCTGCCGGAAGGCCACTTCACCACACTCGACCAGGTGGTCGGCAAGGTGCCGCTGCTGGATATCGATGCCGGCGCGCCGGTCACCGGCCGTTATTTCCAGGAGGGCAACGCCCTGGCGCGGGTGATACCCGAAGGCCACCGCGCGATCTCGATGGAAATCTCCGAGGTGATCGCCGTCGGCGGTTTCCTGCGGCCCGGCGATATCGTCGATGTGCTGATGTACGTGCGGGGCAGCGGCGACACCAGGGCGCAGTCGCGAATCCTGCTCAAGGACATCCGCGTACTGGCCTATGAGGAGCGCATCATCGATAGGCCCGAGGGGCTCGAAGAAGAGGATGCCGACAAGCGCCGCCGCCAGCGCACCGCGGTAGTGGCCGTCCCCGAAGACGATACGACCCGTCTGATGCTCGGCATCAGCCTGGGCGATGTGCGTCTGGCGCTGCACGGGCAGAGCCTGGGCGTGCCGGAGGTGACGATGGCCGACCTCGAAGCGGTCGAGGCCACCGGTAAATTGCCGATGACGGAGCAGGCCAAGGCCGCAGACGCAGCGAACAAGGTGCCGGACATGGCGATCACCGCGGAGCAGTTGACGGCGGTCAAGCCACCGCCCGCGCAGCTCAAGCCCCGGCACAAGGTTTACGTGTATCGCGGCACCGATGTGCAGACGGTGTACGAATGAGCCGCAGGCTCGAATCCCGACCCACATCGACGAATACTCAGAAGGGCCAGTCATGATCAAGCGAGTTCTAGGAACGCTGTTGTTCGGGGGGATGCTCTGGGCCGGCGCCGTGGTCGCGGCGGTGCCCAGCCTCGTCCAGGTGGATGTGGGGGCGCACAAGCTGATGCGCGAACAGGCCAGCGTGATCCGGGTCGCGGTCGGCGACCCGGCGATCGCCGATGTCAATGTGATCAACCGGCGTGAACTGCTGGTCACCGGCAAGGCGCAGGGCATCACCAGCCTGATGGTCTGGAAACAGGGCGCGGCCGAGCCCACCGAACTGCGTGTGCGCGTGAGCCCGCCGTCCGATCCGCTGGCCTCGCGCACGCCCGATCCGGAACTGGCGGGCGCCGAAATCGACACCGGGCGCCGCCTGTCCGGCAGCCTGCCGAACCTCGCCGCGCATCATCGTGCGCTCAGCGCCGCTCAGGGCGGCGCCGAAGCGCCGGTCAGCGACAGCAGCACGATCCCGCTGGAAACCCAGGTCAGCACCGAAATCCGCGTCGCCGAGGTCAATCGCACCACGGCGCAGCGCTTCGGTCTGAACGTGTTCAAGAACACCGCCAACACCACCGCCGGACTGGCGCCGCCGGGCACGCTCAGCGGCGTCGAAAGCAATGGTTCCGGCTTCACCCTCAACAGTTCCTCTGGGTTCGTGCCCTTGCAGAACGCCTTCAATCTGGTGATCGGCGATGCCTCCAACGGCATACTCGGTGTACTCAGCATGCTCGAAGGGCGTGGTCTTTCGCGTACCCTGGCCGAACCCAGCCTGACCGCGACCAGCGGCCAGACGGCGAGCTTTCTCGCCGGCGGCGAGTTCCCGATTCCGGTGGCCCAAAGCGGTGCCTCGGCCGGCGGCATCACCATTCAGTACAAGGAATTCGGCGTGCGTCTGAGCCTGACGCCGACGGTGCTGTCGCGCCAGCGCATCGCGCTGCGCGTGGCGCCGGAGGTCAGCGAACTCGACTACTCGGCCGGCATCTCGATCAGCGGTGTGGCGGTGCCCGCGCTGAACGTGCGGCGCACCGAAACCTCGGTGGAACTCGGCGATGGCGAGAGCTTCGTGATTTCCGGCCTGGTCAGCAGCAACATGCTGTCGAATGTCGACAAGGTGCCGTGGCTGGGTGACGTGCCGATACTCGGCGCCTTCTTCAAGTCCACCACGGTGTCGCGCAACGACAAGGAACTGATCATGGTGGTGACGCCGCATCTGGTGCGTCCGATGCGTCGCGAGGCGCGTCTGCCGCCGCTGCCGGGTGAGCGCTACGACGCCTATCGTCCGCGCTTCGATCAGCTGATCTTCCAGGAACGCGGAGACTTTGACGAAGCCGAGTTCGGATTTGGCCGCTGAGCGGCCTCGTCCCCAGCCCGTGCCGAGAGTGATCCATTCGAGAACGACAGGGAAGCTTCGTTTGTGAAGACGCATGGCATTGTCGTCGCCGATGATCCGGTTTATCTGAGCTGGCTGCAGAGCGCGGTCGGCAAGGCCGTGGAATTCTCGTGGGTGCGTCCGCTGGATGCCGAGGACCTGCTGGAGCGCGTCGCCAATCTCGGCGAAATCGACATCGCCCTGTTCGAGTTCGATGGCGGCTCCTCGCCGCAGCGCGCGACGATGGTGGAGCGTCTGCTGGAACGCTACCCGGAGGTGCCGGTGGTCGGTCTGGGCGCGGAAGGACGGCCCGAAATCGTGCTGGCGGCGATGCGTGCCGGTGCGCGCGACTTCTTCGTGCTGCGGCGCGACGACGAGAACCTGTCGGTGCTGCTGTCCAAGGTTCTGCGCCGCACCGTGGTTTCGGCGCCGCGCAGCACCGGACAGGGCAAGCTCTACACCACGTTCGCGGCGCAGCCCTACGATGGCATCGCGTTCTTCGCCGAGCATCTGGCGCTCGGTTTTGCCGGTGGTGCTGTTTCCGATGAGCGGATTCTGTTGATGGACATGGCCTGCCCGCCGGGCTCGGCTTCGGTATTCCTGAATCTCAACCAGTCGTACAGCGTGCTGGACGCCGTCAATGACGTCTACCGTTGCGACCAGACCCTGGTCGACACGGCCTTTTCACGCCACGAGTCCGGGATCTACGTGTTGTCCCTGCCCGAGGACCTGGTGGGGCGCCCGCAGTTCGAGGTCGATGACTTCCTGAAGCTGGTTGAGGTTCTGCGTGGGCTGTTCACGGTCATCGTGCTGTCGCTGGATGGTTCCCTGCCGCTGGATGCGCTGACGACTTTGATTGGTCAGTCCGATCGCGCGCTGATGCTCAGCGACCAGTCGATTCTGCGCTCGCGTCACAGCAAGCATCTGCTGCGGGCGCTGCGGCTCAAGGACTGCGCGCTCGATCGTACGGTAGTGGTCGTCGATCGGTTCCGCCGCCGCATCGGTCTGGATCCGGAAAACTTGGCGCGGCTGCTGGACCTGCCGATGTTCGCCACGCTGTCCGGGCAGAGCGCCACCCGCATCCAGGCGATGAATTCGGGCGAATCGCTGTATTCCCTGGCGCCCAAGGACCCGTACTGCCTTGATGTGGGCGCGGTGGTCAAGGCGCTCAAGACCGGTGCCGAGACCGCTGCGGCGCCAGCCAGCGGTCTGATCGGCAAGCTGTTCGGGTGATGCGATGACGGCCAATCCAGAACTCGCACGCTTTCGACTCAGCGACCAGTACCAGACGCTCAAGGCCAGTCTGCATCGGCACATCATCGCGCTGATCGAAGAGCGCAACCTGGACATCGATGCCTGGCCGGCGGAACGCGTCGAGCGCTTCGTGTTCGACAATGTGCGGCGCTATGTGGTCGAGCAGCGGCTGCCGGTCAACCAGCGCGAATCCGAGGCCCTGGCCGTGGACGCACTGGACGAACTGGTCGGCTATGGCCCGATCCAGTCGCTGGTCGAGGATGACGAGGTCAACGATATCGTCGTCAATGGCCCGAACAATGTGTTCGTGGAGCGCGCCGGCCGTCTCTACAGTGTGCCGGTGCGCTTCAACAACGACAACCACGTGCTGCGCGTGATCCAGCGCATCCTGGCGCCGATCGGGCGCCGCATCGACGAGTCCACGCCGATGGTCGATGCGCGTCTGCCGGACGGCTCGCGCGTCAACGCGATCATCCCGCCGGTTGCGCTCGACGGTCCCTGCCTGTCGATCCGCAAGTTCCGCAAGCAGCCGCTGTCGTCGGCCGACCTGATCCGCAGCGGCAGCATCAGCGAGGCGGCCCTGACCTATCTGCGCGAACGGGTCGAAGGACGGATCAACACCATCGTGCTCGGCGGCACGGGCTCGGGCAAGACCACATTTCTCAACATGCTGTCGCAGTGGATTCCGAACTCCGAACGCATCATCACCGTCGAGGATGCAGCGGAACTGCGTCTCACCCATGGTCACACCGTGCGCCTGGAAACACGCCCGCCCAACCTCGAAGGCCAGCGTGCCGTGACGGCGCGCGATCTGGTACGCAACGCCCTGCGCATGCGCCCGGATCGCATCATCGTTGGTGAGGTTCGTGGTGATGAGGTGCTCGACATGTTGCAGGCCATGAATACCGGGCACGACGGCTCCATGACCACGATTCACGCCAATGGTCCAGCGGATGCGATTCACCGCATCGAGTTGCTCGCAGGTTTCGCCGGCTTCAGCGGCAGCGAGGCGAACTTGCGCGGTCAGATCGCGAGCGCCGTGCAGATGCTGGTGCACGTCAGCCGGCTTGCCGGCGGCGAACGCCGGGTGATGGCGATTACCGAAATCGCGGGTCTCGATCGCGGCGAGATCCGCATGCGCCCGGTGTTTCGCTACGACGCAGAGCAAGGGCGGCATCTCGATCTGCGTGACCCAGCCGCAGCAGGGGGCCCGTCATGAGCCAGGAAATGATCTGGATATTTGCGCTCGCCGCGTTTGCGCTGGTGGTCTCGGCGTTCATTCTGTTGGCACGCGCGGGTCGCCGGGAAAAGCAGGAAGAAGTGCTGCTGCGTCTGCGCGCGGGCGAGGACGCCGGTTTGCCCTCGCCGATCGAAGACGGCGACGAGGGCTGGTTGCGGCCGGTCTACCATCTGGTGTGGCGCACCGGTTCGGACGCCACGCCGCGTTCGATCACGATCGGTCTGGCTGTGCTCGTGGTCTTGCTGATCCTGCTGCCGCTGGCGCTGGGCGTGCTCGTGGGGCTTGCGGCACTGGCGATCCTGCTGGTCTTGGGCTACGGCTTGTTGCAACGCCAGGGTGCGAAGCGGCGAGCCAGGATCCTGGAGCAGTTGCCCGACTTCCTGGAATCGGCGATGCGTGTGCTGGTGGCCGGCAACACCCTGGAAGAGGCGCTGTTCGCTGCGGCCAACGACAGCCACGACCCGATCCGGACGCTGTTCCTGAGAATTTCGCGCCAGGTGCGCCTGGGTGCGCCGATCGACGAGGTCCTGGGCCGGTACGCCGACCTCTATCGGATGCGCGACCTCAAGGTCATGGCGATCGCTGCCTCGATCAACCGCCGCTATGGCGGCAGCATGCGCAACGTGGTTCGCAGCCTCATCACCGCCATACGCAATCGTGAACTGGCGTCGCGCGAACTGCGCGCGCTGACGGCCGAAACCCGCTTTTCGGCACTGGTGCTCGCGATTGTCCCTATTGGATTGACGCTTTACATCCTGGCGCGCAACCCGGCGTATTACCTCGATATGTGGCTGACCACCGGCGGCAAGATCACGCTGATGGCAGCCGTCGGTCTGCAGGTGGCCGGTGTCTATGTCTTGTGGCGAATGCTGCGTGGTGTGGAGGACGCCGACCGATGAGTCCCGAACTGTTCGCACTGCTGGTGGCCGCAGCCATTCTGCTTGGCGTGATCGCGATTGCGGTGCTGATCGTGGTGTTCTCGCAAACGCGACAGAGCCAGCGCATCAACCGCCGACTGGATCCCGAACACCAGCGCAGGGCTGCCGAAGCCGACGCGCAGGACGAGGATCCACGCCTGCTCGGCAGCATCGCCAGCGGCGGCCGTCGCGTCGAGAATTTCGTCGACACCAAGCAGGAGACGCCCAAGTTGCTGGCGCAGGCCGGCTGGCGCTCGGTCGATGCGCGCAACAATTTCTATATCGCGCAGGCCTTGACACCGGTACTGGCGGCGATCCTGTTGACTGCCGGCTACCTGCTGTTCGGCGAACGCATGCGCCCTGTGCTGTGGCTGCTGTTCGGTTTCGCGCTGCTGGCGCTTTCGATCCTGCTGCCGCGCATGATGCTGCGTTCCTCGGCCAGCGCGCGGCGCGAGAAGATTCGCGCCGAGGTGCCGTTGTTCATCCACCTTCTGGTGCTGTTGTTCGAGGCGGGCCTGTCGACACGCCAGGCGCTTGGCAGCCTGGTTCGCGAGGGCCGCGGCGTGCTGCCGGAACTGGGCCGCGAGTGCGGCATCGCGATACGCCAGATCGAAGCCGGCGCCGATACCGGCGATGTCTTCAAGAATCTCAGCGACACCCTGGAAGTTTCCGATCTGGCCAGCGTGCTGGGCGTGCTGCGCCAGGTCGACCGCTACGGCGGTGAGGTTCGCGAGCCGCTGCTCGACGTGCTCAAGCTGCTCGAAGAACGTCGCTCCCTGGACTTGCGCGAACGTGTGAATCTCACCTCTGGCCGCATGACCGTGGTGATGATCCTGTTCTTCTTTCCGGCCCTGCTGATTTTTGTCGGCGGCCCCGCGTTCGTGTCCATCGTACGTGCCTTGGGGAATGTGGCCGGATGATGAGGCGCTGGCCCGGTCTGCTGCTGTCCATCGCGCTGTTCGGCTGTGCCGCGCCGCAGCGGATGTCCGGCACCGACACGTCGGTGAGGATCGATCAGCCCTCGACCGAGGATGAGGTCGCCGGCGTGCATACGGATCTGGTGCGAACGATGCTCGCGCGCAAGCAGTACTACGCGGCACTCGCGCACATCGAGGACCTGCGCAACCGCAACGGTGACAGTGACGAGCTGAGCATGCTCGAGGCCGAGGGTCTGCGTGAACTGGGGCGCAATGCCGAAGCGACGGTCATCTATCGGCGCTTGCTGCGCAGCCGTTATTCGGCCGAGGCCAATCACGGATTGGGTTTGATCTACGTGCGCGGCAACCCAAGCGCGGGCATCGACTATCTGGGCACCGCGGTGCGTCAGCGGCCCACCGATATCGAGATGCGCAACGACTACGGTTATGCCCTGATGCAGGCGGGCCGCTACGAGGCGGCGCTGACCGAACTGGCAACGGCGATGGAACTGGCGCCGGGCAACAGTCGGGCGCGCAACAACTTGCTGATCCTGCTGATGCTGAGCGGCGATGAGGCGGGCGTGCAACGGGTGGCCGCGTCGGGCGGACTGGACAACGCGGCCTTGGCGGTATTGCGCCGCCAGGCCGCGTCTCTGCGGTCGCGGACCGTCGCGGCCGGATCGCAATGAGTCGTCGAAAACGAATTTACGGGAGTGAGTCATGCGCTATCTGATTTCGATTGTTCTTTTCTGCGTGTCGACCCTGACGGTGGCGGAGACGCCTGCCATCGGTGTTGAAACCAAGGCCTGGCTTGATTTGCAGACCAGCAACGATGCTGCGATCGGGGCACCCGAACCGCTTGCGGGCGAGGTTGCGAGCCGCGTCTATCAGCGCTATCTGGACAGTTTCGAGTACCCGATTCCCGAAACCTTCGACCGGGAGCGTTTTGTCGAGGACGGCGGCGGCAGCAACTGATCGCCGGGGATGTTGCTCGCGTCGCCGGAATCGGTGGGACGCGTTTGATGTCTGCGAATTGTCTCGGCACAGAGGTCCGGTGCCGGGTTAGACTCGGTTCATGTGGAAATGGGGGGAGTGGCTAAGGCGTCCTGAAATCGCAGCGCTGGGCTTGGGATTGGCCTGGCTGCTGGGCGCGTTGCTGATCGCCATCTCGATTTCCAGCCTCCGGCAGAGCGAGGCGCTGCAGGAACAGCTCGACCGCGAGCACGCGCTCAAGACTGCGCAGGCGGCCGTGGCCACGGTACTGGTCAGCGGCGGCGGCGTCGCCGAGCTTCAGGGCACGGTCACCCAGCTTCTGGGCGATGACGGCCTCGGGTTCAAGTCCGTATCGGTTCGCGCGCTCGGTGGAATCGAGCTGGCACGCGCCGGTGCCTACGACGAGCTGGCCCTGCCGCTGCTGTCCTCGCCGGTCAACGGCCGTTTCCGCGAATCCCTGTACGAAATGGCCGGGGATCGGGTCGAAGTGCCGGTCATGAGCGAGGGCCGTACCCTGGCCACGCTGGACCTGGTACTGGTCGAGCCGACGCGGCGCGTGGTGCACGACGAGGCGGTTGCCCGTCTGCGCTGGTTCGGCCTGATCGGTCTCGGCCTGAGTGCGCCACTGTTGCTGCTCCTGTTTCTGCTGTTGCGACGTGGCGCCATCATGGAACCACGCTGGGCGCATCGTCTGCGCACCGCCGTACGTGACAGTCCGCCGGCTTCCGACGATACGGTGCAGCAGCTGCCGGGCGAGATCGATTCGCTGTCTCAGCTGGCCTACGCCATGATCTCCGTGACCCGCGATGCGCGGGTACGCGACATGAACCCGCTGGCGGCCCAGATGACGGGCTGGGGGCAGGCCGATGCGGTCGGCCGCCTGATCTACTCGGTGTTCCATCCCCTGGGGCCGGACGATGAACCCCTGGTCACGCCGGTGGAACGGGCGCTGCGTGACAAGGCGCCGGCGCCGCCCGAGGAATGCCGGCTGCGTGCGCGAGACGGCGTGGTTCGCCATATCGAAACCATGGCCACGTTGACGCGCGACGAGGGTGGTGGCGTCGACGGCGCGGTACTGATGTTCCGCGACATCGGCGCGCGCCAGAAGGCGCTCGAGGACATTCGCCGCCAGTCGCGTCTGACGCACGGCATCATCGACCATCTGGTCGAGGGCGTGCTCACCGCCGATGCCGCTGGCGTGATCCGCTTCGCCAATCTCAGGGCGATGCGCATGTTCGGTTACACCCGTGACGAACTCGCCGGCGCGACCATGACCAAGTTGATGCCGGTGCCGTTTCTGAATACGCCGGGTATCAAGCTGGGCGACTACCAGTCGTCGGCGCAGCGCAGCAAGCTGCCGCGCGTGGTCGGCTGGCGCAAGGACGCCACGACGTTTCCGGTCGAACTGCTGGTGGAGCCGATGGTGCTGCCGGGCGAGGGTAGCCGTGAGGATGGTCACGTCATCATCGTTCGCGACATCACCGACCGCCTCAAGAGCGACAACCTCAGTCTGCGTCTCGGCCGCCTGCTCGACAGTGCGGCCGAGGAGGTCTACGTTTTCGACGCGCAGTCGCTCTATCTGCTGGACGTGAACAAGAGCGCGCGGCGCAATCTCGGTTTCCGCATCGAGCAGCTGTCGCGGATGACGCCATTGCAACTCGCGCCCGACATGGATCCGGAAGCCTTCTACGGGCATCTCAGCCGGTTGCGCGGGCTCCAGGACGAACACGTGGTGTATCGCACCGCGCATCAGCGCATCGATGGCAGCAGCTATCCGGTCGAAGTCCGTCTGAGCTATTCGCGGGACGAGGAACCGCCGGTCTACATGGCTTTGGTGTCCGACATCACCGAGCGCCAGGCGGCCGAGGAACGCCTGCAGCACCTGGCGCACAACGACGTGCTGACCGGGCTGCCGAACCGGTCGGTGTTGCATGATCGACTCGAACAGGCGGTGTTGCTGACGCAGCGCTCACGCCGGCTGCTCGGCGTGATGTTCATCGACCTCGACCGCTTCAAGGCGATCAACGACAACTACGGCCACGAGGCCGGCGACCATGTGTTGCAGATGGTCGCCGATCGTCTGCGCAGCAGCGTGCGCAGTTCCGATACGGTCGCCAGGTTGGCGGGCGACGAGTTCGTGGTGCTGATGCCCGGCCTCAACGATGTGGGCAACGCCGAAGTGCTGGCGCAGAAGATGGTCGAAGCCTTCCGTCGCCCGATGAGCGTCGACGGCTATACGCTGGTGATCACCGTCAGCATCGGCATGACGGTCTATCCGGCCGATGATGCGGATGCCGAAACGCTGCTCAGACATGCGGACCAGGCGATGTTCGAGGCCAAGAAGGCGGGCCGTGCCGGCTACAAGATGTTTGCCGCCGACACCAGTGCGGAAACCGCGCGGCGCATCGTTCTGGAACGCGACCTCAATCACGCCGCGACCCTGGATCAGTTGCGTTTGCGCTACCAGCCGATTTACGCGGCGGCCCGCGACGAACTCGTGGCGATGCGGCTGTCCACCATCTGGCAGCACGGCGAATACGGAGAGATTGGCGAGGCCGAGACACTGCAGCTGGCGGCGCATATCGGCGAGATCGAGCGGCAACTGCTGTGGCAGCTGCAGCGGCACGGTCAGTTCTATTCGGCCTGCCGCGGCAATCGGCCGGTCGAGGTTCCGGTGATCATCGACATGCTCGACTGGCAGTTGCACGACGCCGGACTGTGCAGCCACATGCTGGACGTGATGCAGCGCTATGCAGTGCCGCCGATGTCTCTGATCGTCGGCTGCAGCGAGGTTGCCCTGGCCGATAACGCCGTCATGCCACAGCCCGGCTTCTCGCTGTTGCGTGGCGCTGGCGTCCGGTTCTGTGTCAACGAGGTCGGCAATGGCGCGAACGCGCTCAACACCCTGGGCAATCTGCCGGCCGATTTCGTGAGCCTCGCACCGGCTTGCATTGCCGGGCTGCCGGCCAACGAGAATGCGAGCGCGACGGCCAAGGCGGTGATGGCGATGGCGAAGCGTCACAACAAGCGGGTGATCGCCTCGGGGCTGACCCACCCCGCGCAACGCGACATGCTGGCTGCGCTCGGCGGCGCCTGGGTGGCCGGCCCGGTGCTGGGCGAACCGATTGCCGTCGACGACACCGAGCAGTTTCTGGCGCAGTTCAGCGTCGTCGGCGGCAGCCGTCAGTCGTCCAAATGAATCGCCAGCACGTCGCAGCTGGCGCGGTGCAGCACGCCATCGTCGGTATAACTGAACAGCGCTGACAGGCCGTGGCGCGGATGATGACCGACCACGATCAGGTCGGCCTGCGTTTCTTGCTGGGCGCGCAGGATTTCCGGGGTGATCGAGCCGATCACCACGCGCAGGAAGCTGCGATCGAGATCGTTGCGGTCGCACCATTCGCCGATACGCGTCTCGGCGAACCCGGCTCGCTCGCTGCACAGGTCGATCGGCGTTGCCAGCAGTGCGTCGCCGGCCGGATCGATCGGAAGATACTCCACCACGTGTATCAGGCTCAGTGAGGCACCGAAGCCGCGTGCCAGATCGCGCGCCTTGACCAGCATCTTCTCGCCTTCGTCATGCGTTTCGATGGCGGCCAGCAGATGTTTGTAGATCATGTCTTCCTCCGCGCGGTGTCGGGTGCACCGCAAGCTCGCTTATTGTGCCCCAGGCTCGGGCTTCTGCGCCGGTCCAGTGTCTGCCACGAGCTGGCAGCTCAGCGCGCCGAATTCGGCGGCCGAAAGGCGTTCCGCCCGCAAGCCGGGATCGATGTTCGCGGCCCGAATCTGCTCGCTGTCCAGCAGCCCCTTGAGTGCATTGGACAGCGTCTTGCGCCGTTGCCCGAAAGCGGCCGTGACGATACGGTCGTAGGCACCGAAATCCGGGATCGGAAACGGGGCGGGGCGCGGCCGCAGCCGCACGATGGCCGAATACACCTTGGGCGCCGGATGGAAGGCGCCGGGGCTGACACGGAACAGCGAGACGCACTCGGCGCGCGCCGCAAGACTGACCGTGAGCCGCCCATAGTCGCCTCCGCCGGGCTTGGCCACCATGCGGTCGACGACTTCCTTTTGCAGCATGAAGTGCATGTCGCGGATGTGGTCGGCGAACTGCAGCAGGTGAAACAGCAGCGGTGTGGAAATGTTGTACGGCAGGTTGCCGACCACGCGCAGCGGCTGTCCCGGCGCCAGAGACGGAAAATCGACCTTGAGCGCGTCACACTGATGCACCACCAGACCGGGATGATTCCCGCAGTAGGCCTGCAGGAACGGAATCAGGTCGCGATCGAGTTCGATGACCTGTAGCTTTTCGCCGGCCGCCAGCAGCGGCCTGGTCAGCGCGCCGCGGCCCGGGCCGATTTCGATCAGCGCCTGCCCCGGCTTGGGCGATATCGCATGAATGATGCGCGCGATGATGTTCTGGTCATGCAGAAAGTTCTGGCCGAAACGCTTTTTCGCGAGCGGCGGCCGCGTGTCGGGTTCAATCACGGCGGCCCCCCTGCCTCCGGCTCAGGCGAATCGCAAGCGCGATCGCGGCCTCGAAACTGCCGCTGTCGGCGTGGCCGCTGCCGGCGAGATCCAGCGCGGTTCCGTGGTCTACCGAGGTTCTCAGGATCGGCAGGCCCAGGCTCAGGTTGACGGCACGACCGAAGCCGGCGTACTTGAGCACGGTCAGGCCCTGATCGTGATACATCGCCAGTACGGCGTCGGCATCATGCAGCATATGCGGCGTGAACAGGGTGTCGGCGGGAAATGGTCCCTGGAGATCCAGGCCTTCGAGCCGCAGTTGCTCAAGCGCCGGGACGATCGTATCGATTTCCTCGCGGCCGAGGTGTCCGGACTCGCCGGCATGCGGATTGAGGCCGCTGACCAGGACGCGCGGCGCGCGAATGCCGAACTTGCGCTTCAGGTCCCGGTCGAGAATGCGCGCGACCGCCGACAGTCGTTGCCGTGTGATCGCGTCCGGCACCTCGCGCAGCGGCAGATGCGTGGTCGCCAGGGCGACGCGCAGCTCATGGCCGTCGGCCAGTGGTGCGATCAGCATCATCACCGGTAGCGGCGAGCCGCAGAGTTCCGCCAGAAATTCCGTGTGTCCGGTGAAGCGGATGCCGGCATCGTTGATGATGCCCTTGTGCACCGGTGCGGTGACGATGGCGTCGCCGCGCCCGTCGAGACAGGCGCGGCCTGCCTGGCGCAGCGTGTCGAGCACGTAGGTGGCATTGGCGGGGTCGAGCTGCCCGGCCCGGACCGGGGCGTTCAGACTGAGCGGCCAGACGCACAAGGTTCCCGGGCGATGCGGCGCTGCGTCATCCGGCGTATCCACGACGTGGATGCGCAGTGTCTGGCCGGTTTGTTCGGCGCGTGCCGCGATCAGCGCCGGATCGGCGATCGCCACCAGCCGCGCCGGCCATTCCTGCTGCGCGACCGAAACCGCCAGATCCGGTCCTATGCCGGCGGGCTCGCCCGGCGTGAGCAGCAGGCGCGGAACGAGGCCGGCAGTCATTGTCCGAGTGGCGTCAGCCGCCGGGCGCGGTGGCGCTCACCGAACCATCGGCCAGTCGGTATTCGACGTAGGCTTCGTCGCGCAGGCGGCGCAGCCAGACATCGTATTCCTCGGCCATGCGCCGGTTGACGATGGCCTGGCGTGCACGCGCACGCTGGGACTCCTCGGTTACATCGCGACTGCGGCGATCCAGAACCTTGGCGACATGCCAGCCGAACTGGGTACGGAACGGCTGCGAAATCTCGCCCGGCTGGAGTTGATCGATGCGGATCTGGAATTCCGGTGCGAACACGCCCGGAGGCTGCCAGCCCAGCTCGCCGCCCGAGTTCTTGGACCCCGGATCGTCCGAGTACTGGCGCGCGAGGTCGGCCAGGTCTTCGCCGCCCTGCAGGCGGTCGTGGATTTCACGCGCCTGCAGCCGGGTCGTTTCCTCGTCGCGGATCGCGTTCGGCGTCAGCAGGATGTGCGCGGCCTTGGTCTCGGTGATGATGCGGCGCGGCTCGCCGCCACGCAGGCCGTTGAGCATCAGGATGTGGAAGCCCGAGGTGGCTTCCAGCACCGGACTGATCTCGCCTTCCGACAGTTTCCGGACGTTCTCGCTGAACAGCGTCGGCAGATCGCCGAGACGGCGCCAGTCGAGGTCGCCGCCCTGCAGCGCCTGCTGGCCGTCGGACTGTGCAATCGCGACCTGGGCGAAGTCTTCACCGTCGATGATGCGTTGGCGCAGCGCTTCTGCCTTGGCGCGGGCGGCGTCGCGTTCCTCGGCCGAGGCGCCATCCGGCACGGCGACGAGGATATGGCTCAGGCGGACCTCCTTGTCATCTTCCTTCTGGTTGGCCAGTTCGAAGGCGATGTCCTGCTCGGAGACGTTGATCCGGCTTTCGACCTCGCGGGCACGCAGGCGCTGGATCAGCACTTCGTCGCGAACCTGTTCGCGCACGGCGAGGTAGTCGCCGCCCTGTTCGCGGATCGACTGGGCGAACTCGGCCAGCGCCATCCCGTTCTGCTTGGCGATGTTGGTCAGCACTTCATTGAGTTCGCGGTCATCGACGCGAATTCCGATTTCGCGGGCGCGCTGGGTCTGGATGCGCGTCACGATCAGCCGTTCCAGAACCTGTTGGCGCAGGATGTCGATCGGCGGTGCGGCCAGGTCGCGACTCTTGATCTGTTCCTGGGCCGTATTCATGGCGATGTCGAGTTCGCTTTGCAGGACCACGCCGTCATTGACGACCGCGACGATGCGGTCCAGCGGCTGGGCGGCGGGCGCCAGGGCCGGGATCAGCACAAGCGCGAGGCACAGCAGGAGTTTTTTTGGTTTCATGGATTCGTGCGGTGTTTTCAGGATGCCGCTGATATCGATGGTGAATTCAGCCCGCAAGCCTAGCATGGGCTCCGAGCCCGTTAGCGCTGAAGGCTGCGGCCTCATTCGCGGTATTCGTTCTGTGAATCGAGCAGATCCTGGAAGCCGGAGCCGATCGCGCCCAGGCCCTTGAGTTCGAGTTGCAGGTAGACGCCGCTGTCGTAGTCGCCACGCGTGCTGCTGATGTATCGCCGCCACGTCGCGCGGGCGGTCCAGCAGCAGGTCTCGTATTCAAAACCGGCCAGCGATTCGATGGTGCTGTTGTCGGCGAGTGAATAACGCCAGCGTCCGATTACATCCCAGCGCCCACCGACCGGAAAGGCGGCGAGTACGTCGGACTGTTCGAGGATGTCACGGCGATAGCGGTAGGCCGCCTCGAAGCGCCGTCCGTCGCGGCGGTACTTGAGTCCGGTGGCAAACCGGTTGAACTCGCTATCGCTCGGCGACCATTGCACCGTCGCGCTGGTCGACAGGTACTTCGAATACTTCACTTCCGCGGCCGCCAGCACATCGGTCGCGCCTTCGTCCGGCGGTTCGCTGTCGGGAAGCGATACCTGCGAAGGGTCGAAGCGCAGGATCTGGCCGAAGGTGGCCGAGATGCGTGCCAGTCCGCTGTCCGGATCGAGCAGCCGCGTGGTGACGGCACCGGTGATCTGGTTGGCGTCGCTGATGCGGTCGGTGCCCGAGAAGCGGTTGCGCGCGAACAGCTGCACGATGTCGAAATCCGGTTCACCGCTGTCGAACACCGGGAAGTCGTCCTGTTCGCGGTACGGGGCGTACAGGTACATCGCGCGCGGCTCCAGCGTCTGCAGCATGCCGCTGTCTGTGACACGATCGAAGCGCAGCCCCGATTCCGCCGAAAGGACCGGCAGGCTGCGTTGCAGATCGTTGTCCGTGCCGCCCGAGGTATTGCTCAGCTTGTATTCTGTGTGATGCAAATCCAGTTGTCCGGTGGCGTACCAGGCCGATTTGTCGACCACGGTGCGCAGGTAGGGCACGAGTGCAACGCGTTGCCCTTCGACGACGTCATCGCCATCAAAGTTCACGTATTCGCCAGAAAAACCGGCGCGGGTCGCCCACAGGCGACGTTGCGTGAGTGTGTCGAAGGTGATCTGGGGCAGTCGCCGGTACGGCTGCTCAGTGTTGATGACGGTCGGATCGAGAGTCTGGAAGTCCTGCACCGTCATCTTCACGGTGTAGGCGGCCGGCGCCTGGTAGGTCAGGTGCGCGCGTCGCTCCAGATGTGTCAGAGCCGACAGATTGATGCGTCCGCCGAGATCCTCGAAGTATTCCAGGTCGCTGACTTCGGCGTAGTTCGCCTCCAGCGCCAGGCGGTCGCTGAGCAGACCGCCATGCTCGTACTCCAGAAAGCTGCGGTCGCGTTGGGCGACGTCGTCGTCCGGCAGATGTTCGCCGTAGACTTCGCCGCGGCCGTAGTTGCCCGGCAGCAGATAGCGCAATTCGCCGCCGAGCTGAACGCCACGTTTGGACATGTAACGCGGAATCAGCTGGGCATCGTAGTTGGGTGCCAGATTCAGATAGAACGGCCAGCGCAGGTCCAGGCCGGTCTTGCTGGATTCGCCGAGCGTTGGAAACAGAAAACCGCTGCGGCGCCGATCGTCGATCGGGAACTGGAAATACGGCAGGTAGAGGATCGGCACACCGGCAAAGTGCAGGCGTGCGTTGCGGGCGCTGCCGAGGCCTTCGTCGCGATCCAGATGGACGCGACTGGCCTTGAGAACCCAATCCTCGTGACCGGGCGCGCAGCTTGTGTACTCCACGGCGTCGAGCCGGGCCCGGGTCTCGCCGAGCAACTCCAGGCGCTCCGCGTTGCCGCGGGCGGCGCTGTCGATCAGGGTGAACTCGGTGTCCATGAACACACCGGTCTCGCGGCCCAGATAGAGATCTGCGGTCCGGCTGCGAACCACCATCTCCTTGCTCTGAAACAGGCTTTCGGCATCGACGCGCACGCGCTCGTCGGCTTTCTCGTAGGACAGCGATTCCGCCGACAGCCGCTGGTCGCCCTGGGTCACTACCACCGAACCCTCGAATTCGCTGAGGCCGCTGCGTAGCAGCGACGCCTTGTCCGCTGTCAGCGTGACCTCCGGAGAACCGCCGTTCGATTCGAGCGGTGGCATCGTAAGCTGCGGACACGAGGCGTCCTCGGCGAGTGCAGGCGCGCAGAGCAAGCTGCCCGACAATGCCAACAGGGCCGGAAGTTTGCAGTGGTGAAGGCGCAATGCGCGTCTCGTACTCGGAATTCTTGAGGACGCGAAGTATGTGGACCGCGCCGCCGCGGCGCAATTGTTCGGCGCACTGTGCCCCGATATGCTGCGGCGCAGATGAGTACCTCTCCGCTACAGATCGGCGCCAAAGGGTCCGACGACCTGCGCGCGCGGCAGGCCCGGCACTGGGCACAGACCGCGCTCGGACATCCGTTCGAGCGTTTCGCTCCGGCTTCGGCCGATGCCAGTTTCCGGCGTTACTTCCGCGGTGAGGCTCGTGAGCGCTCATGGATCGTCATGGATGCCCCGCCGCAGCATGAGGACTGCGAACCGTTCGTGCGCATCGCCGGCCTGCTCGACGCCGCCGGTCTCAATGTACCGGCGGTGCTGGCGCAGGATCTGGACCACGGGTTCCTGCTGCTGAGCGATCTCGGCACGCGGACCTTGCTTGATGTGCTCGACGAGGAGAATGCCGATGCCTTGATGGGCGCGGCCATCGATGCGCTGATCCGCTGGCAGCGCGCGTCACGGCCCGACGTGTTGCCGGAGTACGACGACGTCCTGCTGCGTCGCGAACTGGCGCTGTTCCCGGACTGGTATCTGCAACGGCATCTCGGCCTGACCCTGAGCGGCTTGCAACACGAGGCCTGGAACGGCGTTGTGGAAAGCCTGATCGCCGCCGCGCTGGCGCAGCCGCGCGTCTTCGTGCACCGCGACTACATGCCGCGCAACCTGATGCTGTCCGAGCCGATGCCGGGCGTGCTCGACTTTCAGGACGCGGTCCATGGACCGATCGCCTACGACGTGATTTCACTGTTCAAGGACGCTTTCCATTCCTGGCCGGCGACGCGTGTCGATGCCTGGATTGCGCGCTACTGGCGCGACGCGAAGCTCGCCGGACTGCCGCTGGGCGACGAGGCCGCATTCCGCCGCGACTGCGACTGGATCGGCGTGCAGCGACATCTCAAGATTCTCGGTATCTTCGCGCGCCTGAGCCTGCGCGACGGCAAACCGAAGTACCTGGCGGACACGCCGCGCTTCGTGCGCTACGTGGTGGACGTGGCGGCGCGCTATCCGGAGTTCGCGGCGCTGAGCGAACTGTTCGAACGCCAGATACTTCCTCGGCCGGCCTGATGCGCGCGATGCTGCTGGCGGCCGGGCGCGGCGAACGCTTCAGGCCCGTGACCGACCACTGCCCCAAGCCGCTGGTCGAGGTCGCCGGCCAGACGCTGATCGAACGACATCTGGGGCGCTTGTCGGCGGCCGGCGTACGCGAAGTGGTGATCAATCTCGGCTGGCTCGGCGGACAGTTGCGGCAGGCCCTGGGTGATGGGGCGCGTTACGGGCTCGCGATCGAGTACAGCGAAGAAGGCTGGCCCGCACTGGAGACCGGCGGCGGGCTGCGCCGCGCATTGCCGCTGCTCGGCGAGGCACCGTTCCTGGTCGTCAACAGCGACGTCTGGACGGACTATCCGATCGAACAGCTGGTGGTGCGGGCGGCGACATTGCCCGACGAGCGACTTCTGCATCTGGTGCTGGTCCCCAATCCGGAACATCACCCGCAGGGCGATTTCAATCTGGAATCCGAAACCCTGGGCGACGCCGGTGAACGTCTCACGGCCGCCGGCCTGTGGCTGGCCCGCCCGCGGCTGCTGGACGGTAGCGACGAAACCGGACCGTTCTCGGTCGTCCCGTACTGGCGCCGTGCCATCGCGGCCGGACGCGCCAGCGGCGAGCGCTATGATGGTCTCTGGGCCGATGTCGGCACCCCGCAGCGGCGCGAGGTTTTGGAGCGGTCCCTGCGGGGGGATTGAAAGCTTTGTCTCGCGCAAAGACGCGAAGCCGCAAAGTCAAAAAGCGTAGTCAATGCTTTTCTTGGCACCTTTGCGTCTCTGCGCGAGATTGAGTTTCTCGCCCATGGGTTCAGACCGCCCGCGCGTGCAGCACGTCCTCGGCCTGCTGGTCGGCGTGGTAGCTGGAGCGCACCATCGGGCCACTGGCCACATGTGAAAAGCCCATCTGCTCGCCGACCACGCGCAGGCGTTCGAATTCGTCCGGGTGAACGAAACGCATGACCGGGTGGTGGTGCCTGGACGGTTGCAGGTACTGGCCGATCGTGAGCATGTCCACGTCGTGGGCACGCAGGTCGCGCATCACGTCTTCGATTTCCTCGATGGTTTCGCCGAGCCCGACCATCAGGCCGGACTTGGTCGGCACCTTCGGGTGCATCTGCTTGAACCGCTTCAGCAGGTCCAGCGACCACTGATAGTCGGAGCCCGGCCGAGCCTGCTTGTAGAGGCGCGGCACGGTTTCCAGGTTGTGGTTGAACACATCCGGCGGGTTGTCCTTGAAGATCGTCAGCGCCGGGTCCATGCGGCCGCGGAAGTCGGGCACCAGCACTTCGATCTGGATGTCCGGCGACAGGCGGCGGGTTTCGCGGATGCAGGCCACGAAATGGCCGGCGCCGCCGTCGAGCAGATCGTCGCGATCGACGCTGGTGATCACCACGTAGCGCAGGCGCAGATCGGCAATGGTGACGGCCAGATTCAGCGGCTCGTCGGCATCCAGGGCATTCGGGCGGCCATGGGCCACGTCGCAGAAAGGGCAGCGCCGCGTACAGATGTCGCCCATGATCATGAAGGTCGCCGTGCCCTTGCCGAAACATTCGCCAAGATTCGGGCAGGAGGCTTCCTCGCAGACGGTGTGCAGCTTGTGCTCGCGCAGGCTCGCCTTGATGCGCGCCACTTCCGGCGAAGTGCCGAGCTTGGCGCGTATCCATTCGGGTTTGCGCGGCGCCTGCTGGGTGACTTCGATCTTGATCGGAATCCGCGCCATCTTTTCCGCGGCGCGCAGCTTCACGCCCTGCGGAATCGGGGCGGGGCGGGGCGGGGTGTGGTCGGGAGCGCTCAAAGGAAGCTCTGGGCTGAGTGGATCGGCATTGTAACGCCGATCATCGCGCCGGTCCGGCGCCCGCCGAGGCGTCTCGATCAGGCCAGGGCACTCAGGCGTGCCGCGACCGGCGTGGCCTCGATCGTGGAATCGGCTTCGACCACGGCCTGGATCTGTGCCTGCGAGAGGCTGGCCAGCGTCTTGCGGTCATGCTTGCCGATGCTGATCGGGCTGCAATAGGCGATTTCCACGCGCAGCACCGGCTCGCGCAACAGCCGCAGAATGTGCCAGAACAGGGCATCGTTGCCGACATACGGCGCGACCGCAGTGCCGTTCGCGCCCTTCCCGTAGCGCAAGGCGACCGGCTGTATCGACTTTCCGGTTTCGGTGGCCAGCCCGAACAGACGCGCATGAAAGCGTCCGACCTCGCGGCCATCGGTGGTGGTGCCTTCCGGAAAGAACAGCAGGCGTCCGCCATCGTTCAGATACGGCTCGATGCGCGATTGCAGCGCTGCGGTGACGTTGCCGCCGCGACGGATGTAGAACGAACCCGCGGCCGTGGTCAGCCAGCCGACGATCGGCCAGTCGCGAATGTCGGACTTGGCGACGAAGCGCGTCTGTTGCTGCGCGGCGATGACCGGAATGTCGAGCCAGCTGATGTGATTGGCGACCAGGATCGGCGCCTGTTCCGAGGGCGTGCCACGCACGTCCACCTCGATATTGAACACGTCCAGCAGTACCGACAGCCACCAGCGCGACAGCCGGTCACGCGGGACACGGTTGCGCAGCAGCAGCACCGCCAGCGCCAGCAGCAGCCCGATTGTCAGGTGCAGCACCAGGCGCAGCGCCCGTACGGTGCTGAGCAGAGGATTGTGGGGCATCCTGGAACCTGGGTTCGATGGATCGATCAGTCGAGCCCGGACGCGACCACCGGGGGCAGGCTGGCGCGGTCGAGGAAGTGGCGGGCATAGCGCGGATTCAGATCGGAGACGTTGAGCAGCATGAACACGTCCGCGCAGTTGAATTCGGTATCCCAGTAAGCGTCGCCGCAGGTCTTGGCGCCGAGGTTGACGTAGGCCTTGAGCAGCGGCGGCATCCGCACCGGGCCGGTCGGTCGGGCGTCGGCCGTCGGCAGGTTCACGTAGGGCCGCACACGTTGATAGGCCGGCGCCGAGTACTTCTGCCGGATCGTGTCGAGAATCGCGTGCGCGCGTGCGCCGCCGTCGTCGAGCCCGATCGAGGCGCAGCCGAACAGGTAGTCGTAGCCTTCGCGCGTGATGAATCCGGCGATGCCCTGCCACAGCGTGCCGATCACGGCTCCGCTGCGGTATTCGGCATCGACGCAGGTGCGTCCGATTTCCATGACGCGGCCGGGCAGGGCATCGACCATCTGCAGATCGAATTCCCCGGAAGAATAGAAGCCGCCGGCGGCGGCTGCGCACTCGTCGGTGAGAATCCGGGTGCAGGCGATGACGCGGCCGCTTTCGACCTCGCGCACCATCAGATGCCGACAGTGGGCGTCGTATTCGTCGGTGTCGATGTGCTCGTCGCCGCCGTCGATCTGCGCGCCCATTTCACCGGCGAAGATGCGGTAGCGCAGTTTCAGGGTTTCGAGAATCTCCGCACGCGTGTTCGCGAAACTCACTTCGAAGCGAGGCGGCGCGGTGAGTCCATTGTTGCGGTCCGTCTGCGGCTGCATGGCATGACCCGTTCATGAAGACGGCGCCACTGTATGAACCGGCTGTTGAACTCAGGTGACCGGACTATGAACCTTCGATGACGCCCCGGCGCCATTCCGAACGGATCGCCGGGTCGCTCCAGATGCGTTGATGCAATGAGGACAGCAGGTCCGGCGCGCCCAGCAGGAAGTTGCGTTCCGTGTCCGACAGGCTGGTCGGCAGGAGTTTGAGGTCCTGCTCCAGGCGTTCCCGCCGCTGCGCTTCCACGGGCATCGGAATCTGGGTACGGGGACGCCCCGATGCGCAGGCGATGGCATTGGCCACCGGTTCGGCGACCGCGCGCAGAAAGCCGGCCTCGTAGGGATCGGGCTCTTTCAGGAACGTCGCCAGCGCGCGCAGTTCCTCGGGCGGGGCGGTTTCCTCGGGAATCAGGAACAGCTTGCGCTGGCGACACCAGCGACCGAGCGTGACGCGGCTGGAAAGCACCGACATCGGAATCGCGATGATCAGGCTGCCGGCGATCGGCGCCAGCCACCACAGGAACGTCGGGTTCAGCCAGTAGACGAACGCGGCCCACGCCAGACCCAGTACGGTGCCGCTGCCGTGGCGCCGCAGCGCCTCGCTCCAGGGTGTTGCGGCGTCGTCGCGCGGCGGCGACTTCCACTTGGTGCCGAAGCCGAGCAGCGCACCGCTCACGTAGCGGGCATGGAACAGCATGCGGATCGGTGCCAGGATGGCCGAGAACAGCATTTCGAACAGCAGGCTGTCGATCAGCTTGAAAGCGCCGCCGAACGGTTTGCTGCGACCGCGCAGGATCAGCAGCAGCGCGGCGAGGATTTTCGGCAGGAACAGCAGCGTCATGGTCGCGCCGAACAATTGCAGCGCCCATTCCGGATGCCACTCGGGCCAGGTCGGGAACAGCTGGTAGGGCTGCGAGAAGTATTCGGGTTCGACCAGTTCGTGGCGCGCCAGCGAGGCGGTCGACAGCACCAGGAAGATGAACCACAGCGGCGCCGAGAGATAGGCCATGACGCCGGTCATGAACACCGCACGGTGCGCCGGGTGCAGACCCTGCGCCAGAAACAGGCGGAAGTTCTGCAGATTGCCCTGACACCAGCGCTGGTCGCGCTGCAGCTCGTCGAGCAGCGCCGGTGGCATTTCCTCGTGACTGCCCGGCAGATCGTAGGCGATCCACACGCCCCAGCCGGCACGCCGCATCAGTGCGGCTTCGACGAAGTCGTGGCTCATGATTTCGCCGGCCAGCGGACCGCTGCCGGGCAGTTTGCTGAGCGCGCAGTGACGGATGAACGGCGCCACACGGATCATCGCGTTGTGGCCCCAGTAGTGCGATTCGCCGAGCTGCCAGAAATGCAGCCCGGCGGTGAACAGTGGCCCGTAGCAGCGTGTCGCGAACTGCTGGATTCGCGCGTACAGCGTATCGCGGCCCGAGGCCATCGGTGCGGTCTGGATGATGCCGGCCGTGGGATTGGCCTCCATCAACTGCGCCAGGCGGTACAGACAGTCGCCGGACATCACGCTGTCGGCGTCGAGGATCACCATGTACTTGTAGCCGCTGCCCCAGCGCCGGCACCAGTCGGCGACGTTGCCGCTCTTGCGCTTGATGCGGTGCTGGCGACGCCGGTAGAAGATGTGGCCGAAACCGTCCACCTCCTCGCACAGCTTCATCCAGGCTTCGACCTCGGCGACGCGGACGTCGGCTTCGGAGCTGTCGCTGAGTATGTAGAAATCGAAGCGCGGCAGCTGGCCGGTGCGGCGCGTCGATTCGAAGGTGGCGCGCAGTCCGGCGAAGACGCGATGCACGTCCTCGTTGCAGATCGGCATCAGGATCGCGGTGCGCACGTTGTCGGCGACCGCGGCATCGGGTTCCGCCGTCGCCGAAATCGCGTACTTGTCACGACCCGAAAGCAGTGCCCAGAAGCCCATCAGCGCGGTCCAGAAGCCAGCGGACACCCAGGCGAACAGGATCGCGTACAGGATCAGGATCGTCAGTTCCAGCGCGTCCTGACCGTGGTACGGCAGCACCGCCGTCATGAAATAGGTGCCGTAGATCGTCTGCCCAATCACCAGGCACAGCAATAGCAGGCGACGGATGGTGCCGGTCACGGCCCAGGCCGGCAGCTTGGTTTCGGGTTTGGGTGCGTCGGTTTCGCCGACGGCGAGGCGCCGGCGTTTGCCGAGCAAGCGGCTGCGCAAGCTGCGGCCGAAGCGCACAAACAGATTGCGGGACAGCGCTTCCGGTCGCATCGAGGCGCGGCTCAGCGGCGGGGTGGTGATCAGGCGGAAACGCCCCTGCAGGTCGCGCACCAGCGGAGCGCGTGGATGCTCGTTGCGAATGCGCAGCGCGATCGAGCTTTCCGGGTTTTCGCTGCCGGCGAGACGGCGATGGGCTTCCTCGAAGGCGGCCGCCTGACCCTGTTGCCCGGCGAGCTCGCGTAGCGATCGGCGCTGTGACTCATCCAGCGGCAGGCGGCCAAGGTAGGCATCGAACGCCGCGCGGCTGGCGGCGGACGCGCTCGGTCGGGATGCCGACTGGGGCTCGATCGACTCGGCTCCGGGAGGGGTGCTCATTGGGCGGGCAGCAGATAGCTCCAGGTTTCGGAGAGCGGTTTGTCGCCATCACGCAGCGCCGCGCGCATCTCCACCGGTTTGCCGGAATCCTTGACGCGGTAGCGCAGGTTCAGCCGCCAACCGCCCGTCGCCGGGTTGGGCTGCAACTGTTTCTCCATGAGTTCTCCGTTGTCATTGATCCAGACCGGCGCATCGATTTTGGCAGCTTGAGCCAGATTTGCCAGCGGCCCGCCCACGAAATCCACGACCATGCGCAGCGAGTCGTCCGGTTCGCGGCGGAAGCCGTGGCCGCGCCGCGTCTGCACCACGCGCGCCAGCTCGGGACCGCTCAGCTCGTCGTGCTCGAACGACATCCGGTAGGCGTATTGGAAGGCTTCACCGGGTTTGGGCTGGGTCGCCGGCACCCAGAAGGCGACCACGTTATCGTTGGTCTCGTCCTTGGTTGGAATCATGATCAGCTCGACGCGACCCTTGCCCCAGTCGCCCTTGGGCGTGATCCAGGCGCTGGGCCGCAGGTCGTAGCGGGTTTCCAGATCCTGGTAATTGGTGAAGTCGCGATCACGCTGCATCAGACCGAAACCTCTGAGGGTTTCTGTGCCGAACGAGGTGCTGACGAGGCGCTTGGGATTCGTGAGCGGGCGCCATACCCATTCGCCGGTGCCGTCGTCGACCAGCAGGCCGTCGGAATCGTGAACCTCGGGGCGGAAGTCCTCGAACGGCGAGGTCTGGTTCTCGCCGTAGTAGTACATGCTCGTCAACGGCGCGAGCCCGAGCTTGCCGACCTGGTCACGCATGAACAGGGTGACTTCGACGTCGACCTTGGTATTGACGCCGGGTTGCAGCACGAAGCGATAGGCGCCGGCGGCGCGCGGCGAATCGAGCAGCGCGTAGATTTCCAGAGAGCTGGAGGTCGGTGCCGGCCACACCACCCAGAACTCGGTGAAGGCCGGAAATTCCTCGCCCGAAATCAGCCCGGTGTCGATCGCCAGCCCGCGGCCCGACAGCCCGTAGCGCTGATGCTTGCCGAGCGCGCGAAAGTAGCTCGCGCCGCGAAACACCATGACCTCGTCCTTGAAGTCCGGTCTGTTGATCGGATAGTGCACGCGGAAGCCGGAATAGCCGACATCGCCGAAGCTGCCGGGATCGAACTTGTTCTTGCCGAAGTCGAACGAGTCTGGATTGTAGGACAGACGGCGCACGCCATCGGCGCTGATCACATTGACCGTGACCGACTGCTGGTACTGGCGGCCCGGATGGAAGAACTGCAGTTCGAACGGGAGCTTGGCGCCGCGCCACAGTGCCTTTTCGGGCTTGAAGCGGATGTCGCGGTAGGCGTCATAGTCGATTTCGCGCAAGGGGCCGGGCAGATTGTTCTGCGGCGCCACGTAGGGCTGGGTGGACAGCTTCCGGGCGCGCGCCACCACATCCTCGAAACCGAAGGCCGATGCGATGCCGGGCAGGCACAGCGCCATCGCGAGGAGCGCTCGAAGAAAATTCGTTGAACTCATATCCTCAAAATCCGTTCTCCGGCAGCGCCCGCAGAGACTCGGCGACGGCGGACTGCGGGCTGGCTAGCCTGCCGGTTACAGCCACCATCAACGACCGGGAATTCCCGGCACGCCAAGCCGAACACGGTAGACCTGATACGGCGCGGCTCGATCGATCTGTACAGGCAGGCGCCCCAACACCTGCTGGAGCGAGCTGCAGCTAATGTAGAGGGCACCATCCGCACCGAAACTTAACCCATCCGGCCAGCGCAGCAGCGGGCTCTGGATCAGCGTACCGAGGGTGCGATCCTGCCACAGCACGGCGATCGCGGAATGCTCGATGTCGGTCAGATAGACGTTGCCGCGCTGATCCACACTGATGCCGTCGGTCATGGTCTTGGGCGCGAAGATTTCGACGCGGTTGGCGAGTTGGCTGGCGCTCAGCGACTCATCCATAAGATCGGCGGTCTTCACCCGATACAGATGCAGGCTGCTCATGGGCGCGAAGTACAGCCATAGACCGTTTGCATCGAGGCCGACCGCATCCACGCCAGGGCGGACGCTGAACAGGTAGAACAGTTCCATGCGCCGGCCCTGCACGCGCGGCGTGTAGTACTCGGCGGTGACGGAGGGGTGTTCGTCGAGCACGCGACGCGCGCTGTGGTTGGCCACGTCGTAGACGATCAGCGCGGGGTTCTGGGCCAGCAGGCTGGCATCGGAGATGAACACCGTATTGCCGTCCGGCATCACCTGGAGATCGTTGAGGTGCGAACCGTAGCCAGCGATCTCGCGCGGGAAAATGAACTTCTCGACGAGTTCGCCGCTGTCGATGTCGAAGGCCATCAGGCGCGCCGGGTGCAGGCCGTGATTGCCGTTGTCGAGGACCCACAGCCGATTCTGCGCATCGACGCGGACGCCGAGTACCGTATCGAAACTGTCCGGCTCGCCTTCGCCGGTCTGGAACGCGAGGTTGGGAAAGGGTTTCATCTGCCCGTCCACCAGCTCCACGAGCTTCCATGCGGGGCGGGCTTCCGGGTGCAGCGACACGAAAATCCGTCCGCTCGCGGACACACTGATATTGCCGGGTGGGGTCGGCAGATCGGCTACGCGCTCCAGCGCGGACGCCGGCATCTGCGGCGGCGTGTCGCGCGCCGGAAAATCGTTGCCGCCGCCGTAGCGCCACTTCACGGCGGCGCCCAGCAGCAGGATGAGGATGACGATGAACGTCAGCAGCCGGCTCAGGAACCGACCGAGCAGGGACCGCCCGCTCATGGGATGACGCCTGCCGCGGTGTCGGCGGTGATCGGCAGCGTCACCTCGAACAATGGCCTGATGCGGTTGACGATCCAGCAATACAGGTCGGCGGTCTGTTCCGCGTCATAGATCGCCGAATGCGCCTCGGAATCGCTGTACGGAAAACCGGCGGCCTCAAGCGCTCGTCTCAGCACCGTCTGCCCCAGCGCGGCGCCGCCCAGCGTCGCCGTATCGAACACCGAAAACGGGTGGAACGGATTGCGTTTGTAAGCGTTGCGGGCACAGGCGGCATTGACGAAACCGAGATCGAAGTGTGCATTGTGGCCGACCAGGATTGCACGTTTGCAGCCGGCTTCCGACACTGCACGGCGGATCGGCCGGCATACCTTGTCGAGCGCCGCACGCTCGTCGATCGCCATGCGCAGCGGATGGTCAACGATGATGCCATTGACGTCCAGCGACGCCTTTTCGATATTCGCGCCCGGGAACGGCCGCACCTGCGCGGCATGCGTTTCCTGCCGAACCAGTTGTCCGTCCTCATCGATGCCGAGAATCACCACCGCGATTTCGAGCAGGGCATCGGTCTGCGCGTTGAAGCCGCCGGTTTCCACATCCACGACCACGGGCAGAAAACCGCGGAAGCGGCGCGACATCGGCACGTGTATGCGTGGGCGTTCCATGGGCTCGTCTGAAATGCGGCGCTGCATCATAGCATCGCCGTTTGTGGGGTCTGGCTGAACGCCCGGCTCAGGCTTTGCCGGCAACTCTTATATAATGCCGCGCCCTCCAAGCGGAGCGGCACCGCGCTGCGGGAGCACCGCATTTACATTCGTCCGCCGGACCCTGTCATGAGTTCCAGTTCTTACGTCAAAAAAGTTGCGCTTGCCTATTCCGGCGGCCTCGATACCTCGGTCATCCTGAAGTGGCTGCAGGATACCTACGGCTGCGAGGTCGTGACCTTCACCGCCGACATCGGCCAGAAGGAAGACCTCAGTTTCGTGCGTGGCAAGGCCGAGCGTCTCGGTGTCAAGGAAATGTTCGTGGACGATCTGCGCGAGGACTTCGTGCGCGACTACGTGTTTCCGATGTTTCGCGCCAATGCGATCTATGAGGGCGAATATCTGCTCGGCACCTCGATCGCGCGGCCGCTGATCGCCCAGCGACTGGTCGAGATTGCCAACCAGACCGGCTGCGACGCGATCGCCCACGGCGCCACCGGCAAGGGCAACGATCAGGTTCGCTTCGAACTCGGCGCCTATGCGCTGCGGCCGGACATCAAGGTCATCGCGCCCTGGCGCGAATGGGATCTCAATTCACGCGAGCGCTTGCTGGCCTACGCCGAGCAGCACAACATTCCGATCGAGAAGAAAAAAGGCGGTGGCTCACCGTATTCGATGGACGCCAACGCGCTGCACATTTCCTACGAGGGCGGCGGCCTGGAGGATCCCTACTGGGAGCCTGAAGAGGACATGTGGCGCTGGACGGTGTCGCCGGAATCGGCACCGGCCACCGCCGAGACCATCGAGATCGAATACGCGCATGGCGATCCGGTCGCGCTAAACGGCCAGGCACTTTCACCCTACGCGATGCTGGCGACGCTCAACGAACTCGGCGGTAAGCACGGCATCGGTCGGCTCGATCTGGTCGAGAACCGTTACGTCGGTATGAAGTCGCGTGGCTGCTATGAGACGCCGGGCGGTACGATCATGCTGCGCGCGCATCGCGCGATCGAATCGATCACCCTGGACCGCGAGGTTGCGCACCTCAAGGACGAGCTGATCGCCAAGTACGCCAGCCTGATCTACAACGGTTACTGGTGGAGCCCCGAGCGCCGCATGCTGCAGACAATGATCGACGCTTCGCAGGACAAGGTGAACGGCGTCGTCCGGCTCAAGCTCTACAAGGGCAATGTCATCGTCGTGGGGCGCAAGTCACCGGATTCCCTGTTCGATGCGCGTGTGGCCACCTTCGAGGACGATGGCGGCGCCTATAATCAAAAGGACGCCGAGGGTTTCATCAAGCTCAACGCGCTGCGCCTGCGGACGCTGGCGGGGCGCGGCTGACGATCATGGTGGTGACTGGTGGTGACCACCACCATGATCGTTAGCGCGACAGCATGATTCCGAACGACAGGCGTGTCACCGAGTGGTTGTAGTCGATCAGGCTTTCGCCGTAGCCGTGCCAGAGCGAAACCGAGTAGAACAGGGTGCCGCTGTCATTGGGCATGCTCCAGCTCAGTGACATCCCGCCTTTGCCGGTGCTCGGGTTGCCGCGAATCATGCTGCTGAGCAGCTGCTGCTTGCCGATCTGGCGTGCGTAGTGAATCTCGCCGTAACCGTAGTACTTGTAGATGTCGGGGTTATCGTCGCCCTTGGGGTCATCCGGCGTTTCCTTCCTGGGGTCGGGAATGCGGTACCAGGTCTTGAGGTAGAGCAGGTTCTTGCCTTCAGCCTTGAACGCGGCGAAATAGATTCGGTTCCAGCTGCGTGACAGCGGCAGCGCCTCGCCGTTGGACTCGTGCTCCAGACCGATATCCGCACCCCAGTGGTGCCATTTCTCGATGTCGTCCGGAATAAAACGGTAGAAGATTTCCGGGTTGTAGTTGGTCTCGCGAAACGGTCGCGATTCATTCTGGTTGTAGATCTGCCAGAACGATTTCTGGGTATAGGCGAAATACAGCGGTTTGCCGAGCAAGCGGTACTTGGCGCTGATCTGGAAGATGAACTCGGTATCCTGCCCTTCGTAGTCGGGACTGTAACTGAGCGGATACACGTACATCGGCTTGTGCATCGAAAGACCGCGCGCCGCGCTGACGATGCTGTAGGCATCGGTATTGACGCGGAAGTAACGCTTGGTTTCGGGGTCCCGGATCACCGCCTCGTAGGCGGCGAGGCTGGGCTCGTCGTGCTGCGTTGCGGCCGGTGCATCGGGGTCGTCGCGGACCGCCGTCGGAATGTTCTGGGGCTGAGGGGTGGACTGCGCCTGCGCCGCGGCGGGTAGTGCGAGTGCGATCAACAAGCAGGCGAGCCTGGGCATCGGGTTTCTTGATTTTGGCGGTCGATGGGACGCGACATCCATATCGTCTTGTCGGCTGATCTGGATGCCCTTTGCGTTGCGGCTTGAGTTTCCCGGTTAGTCTAGCGTTTCCATGTGACTGCGCCGCAACCATGCTGATCGATATCGCCTTGTTCCTGCTCGCCGCGGTGGTGGCGGTGCCACTGTTCAAGCGCCTGGGGCTGAGCGCCGTGCTTGGCTATCTGGCGGCCGGAATCGTGATCGGTCCGTCCGGCCTGGGTTTGATCAGCGATGTCGAAAGCATTCTGCATTTTTCGGAGTTCGGGGTCGTGCTGCTGCTGTTCATCATCGGTCTGGAGCTTCAGCCGTCGCGGCTGTGGGCTCTGCGTCGCGCCGTGTTCGGCCTTGGCGGGGCGCAGCTTCTGATCAGTGCCGCCGCCTTGGGCGGTCTCGCCCTGGCACTCGGACAGTCGATGCCGATTGCCATCGTCGCGAGTTTCGGGCTGGCGATGTCGTCCACCGCCTTCGTGTTGCAGTTGCTTGGTGAGCGCAAGGAACTGAACACGCGCCATGGTCGGAGCGCATTCGCGATTCTGCTGCTGCAGGACATGGCGGTGATCCCCTTGCTGGCCCTGCTGCCGATGTTGGGCGGTAGCGGCGAGGCGCTGGCCGGGGCGGACTTCTGGGCGGCGTTCGGGAAGGTCGCGTTGGCGCTGGTGCTGGTGCTGGTGGCGGGACGCTACCTGCTGCGGCCCTTGCTGCGCGTGATCGCAGCGGTGGAGCTGCCGGAGGTGTTCACGGCGACCGCGCTGCTGGTCGTGCTGGCCACTGCGATGGCCATGGAAGCGGTTGGCCTGTCGATGTCACTGGGGGCGTTCCTGGCCGGCGTGATGCTGGCGGATTCGGAATTCCGTCACGAGCTGCAGGCCGACATCGAACCGTTCAAAGGCTTGCTGCTGGGCTTGTTCTTCATTGCCGTGGGCATGTCCGCCGAACTCTCGACGGTCTATGAAGCGCCGCTGATGGTGTTGGGGCTGGTCTGCGCTCTGGTCGGTATCAAGAGCGCCGTCCTGTTCGCGATGGGGCGCGTGTCCGGCCTCGGCAATCGCGCCGCCCTGTCACTGGGCGTGGCCCTGTCGCAGGGCGGGGAGTTCGGCTTCGTGCTGTTCGGTGTCGCCACCGCTGCGGGGGTGCTGTCTGCGGAACTGCAGTCCTTGCTGATCGTGGTCGTGACCTTGTCGATGTTGACCACCCCCCTGCTGTACCGTTTGGTTTCGCAGATGAGCGCCACCGCGTCGCCACCGTTCGATGAGATCGATGCCCGAGAGACCGATGTGGTGATCGCCGGCTTCGGGCCGTTCGGGCAGATCATTGCGCGCATTCTGCGGATCAGGAAATTCTCATTCACGATCCTCGAGCGCAATTCCCTGCACGTCAGTTTCGTACGCCAGTTCGGCAATGCCGTGTTCTACAGCGATGCCGGTCGACTGGAGGTGCTGCGGGCAGCCAAGGTTGAGCGTGCGCGCGTGTTCGTAGTGGCGATTGCGGATCCGAGCGAATCGCTGCGCGTAGCCGGCGTGGTGCGCCGGAACTTTCCGCGCCTGCCGGTGATCGCCTGCGCGCGGACCCGGCAGCATGCATTGCAACTGATGAATCTGGGCGTGAAGCACGTCATACGCCGAAGCTATTTTTCCTCGCTGGAGGCCAGCCGCAAGCTGCTGGGTCTGCTGGGCAATTCGGAAAGCGAGACCGAGCGGATTCTGAAACTTTTCCGGGAACATGACGATCGCGCGTTGCTGCAGCAGCAGGCCGTTTCCGGTGACGAAAGGCAGATCATTCAATCTGCGGTGCAGTCGGCCCGCGAACTCGAACAATTGTTCGAGGAAGATCCCAGCATTCCGGCCGCCGAGGCCTGATGAAAATACAACTTGATGCATCCAATGTGTTCAGGGTGATAGGGCAGTCATCATGCGGGATCAACGGCCATGCCGCGAGCGGCACCCCGTACGATGAATCGCCTGCGGGCATGGCCCTTAGGGTTCATCGATCAGCAGGCTCTCGACCGGCACCTCGCCGAGACGTTTCCGTCCGCCCAGACTTTCGAGTTCGAGCAGCACCACGCAGCACACCGGCTTGGCGCCGAGCGCGCTGATCAGTTCGGCGGCGGCTGCTGCGGTGCCGCCCGTGGCGAGTACATCGTCCACGATGGCGCAGCGAGTGTCGCCGGCAAAAGCGTCGGCATGCAACTCCAGTCCGTCTTCACCGTATTCGAGCGCGTAACTGCGCCGCACCGTTTCGCACGGCAGCTTGCCGGGTTTGCGCGCGAGGTGCAGCGGCATCTGCAGGCGTGAGGCGATCGCGGCGCCGAACAGAAAGCCACGTGCTTCAAGCGCGACCAGTGCCCGCGCATGGTGGGCTTCGATGCGGGTGGACATGGCCTCCACCACGTCGGCGAAGGCGTCCGCGTCGGCCAGCAGGGGGGTGATGTCCCGGAACACCACGCCGGGCTGGGGGTAGTCCGGCACCTTGCGAACCAGCTTGCTGATGGTCTTGGCATCCATCTGATGTCTCCCGGCGCGGTCAGCGCTTGCGCTTCTTGGGCTTTAGCAGGGTTCCGGCACATGTCTCGGTTCCGCAGCGGCAGGTCCAGATTGCTTTCAGGCGCTGAGTGTGCGGTACGTCGAGCACGATCCCGTAGTCGTAGACGAGTTCCTCGCCCGCGCGAACCGGGCGCAAGGTCTCGATGAAAATGCGGTCACGACGGCGGTCCCTGCCGGGGTGTTCGTGCAGTACCGCCTGACAGTTCGGTTCGCAGCTGTGGTTCATCCAGCGCGCGGAATTGCCGCCTTCATTGCCGTCGAGCACATAGTGATCGTTCAGCGTGAACAGGAAGGTGTGGCCGGACTCGATGCTGCCGCCATAGCGGCGATCGGCCTGTGCATGCGTCAGCAGGCGGCCCTGGTACTGGATCAGGCGGTATTCGGCGGGAAGGTCGCGCGCGGCGAACATGCCGTTACCGTGTATCGGCGAACGGCGAACGATGATTGAACGGGGCATGCGGTTGTTGTTGGTACCGAAAAGGGGTGGTGCGATGGTCGCGGATCGCGACGGCCGATGTCGCGGCCGCCATTACGGCGATTGTGAAGGTGTCTGGCAAGCAAGGTACATGCTGGACACTCGTGATGAAACCATGCGGCGCGATAAGGTACGACACCGTCGCTGCCCGTGACCGATCCGCCACCACCTCATGCAAGGAATCCCATGCGCCTGATCCCGCTGTACTGTCTGGCTTATCTGAGTCTGGCGGCCACGACCGCCTTCGCGGATTCAGGCGCGAGTTTCGTGCCGCAGACCTATGCGTTCAAGAGCCAGAACCAGTTCCTGCAGATGCGCTATCTGGACGTGGCGCCCGAGGTATCCAACGGCGACACGGTGCTGCTGCTGCACGGCAAGAATTTTTGCGCGGCCTATTGGCAAGGAACCATGCGCACCCTGCTGGACGCCGGCTATCGGGTCGTCGCGCCGGAGCAGATCGGCTTCTGTTGGTCCGCGCTGCCGCGTGGCTATGAGTACAGTTTTCACCAGCTCGCCGACAATACGCGTGGATTGCTCGACAGCCTTGATCTCGACCGCGTGATCGTATTGGGACATTCGATGGGCGGCATGCTCGCCACGCGCTTCGCTCTGATGTATCCGCAGCGGGTCGAGCAACTGCTGTTACTGAACCCGATCGGCCTCGAGGACTGGAAGGCGCTCGGCGTGCCTTACCAGACAGTCGACAGCTGGTATGCGGCGCAGCGCAAGGTCGACTTTGAAAGCATCAAGCGCTATCAGCTCGCAAGCTACTACGACGGACAATGGACGCCCGACTATGAGCACTGGGCACGTCAGCTTGCGGCGCTGTACTCGGGGCCGCATGCTGACGATATCGCCTGGAGCCAGGCACTGACCTATGACATGGTCTACACGCAGCCGGTGGTCTACGAGTTTGATCAACTCCAGATGCCGACGGTGTTGATGATCGGCCTTCGTGATCGCACGGCGCTGGGCAAGAATCTGGTGTCGGAGGCGCAGGCGAAGTCGCTGGGCGACTACCCGCAACTTGGTCCACGGATCGTGGCACGCATTCCGGATGCGAAGCTGGTGGAGTTCGAAGGTTTGGGACACCTGCCGCACATCGAGGCACCGCAACGGTTTTACGAAGCCCTGCTGGACGCGCTCGGTGCGTCGTCCTGAGGCGATCAATCAGTCGCGATCAGCGTTTGTGAGCCCTGCCAGTGTTCGCCCGGCGCCAGCCGGATCGCGCGTTGCGCCTGTGCCGCCTCCACGCATAGCATGCGGCGTTCGCCGCCCGGCTCCATGTCGTCCAGGGCTGCGGCTTTCGTTGCGCCGGGATTCCAGATCACCGCGTCGGCAAATCCATCGCTGTGGACAAGGGTGCGGCAAGGTCCGTCATCGACACGCAGTTCGCGCGGCGCGTCGGGGTAGACCCGGTCGAGCTCGGCGCCGAAGCGCAGCTCCGCTTCATCCTGACGGCAGGCGGCAAAGTCACGAGTCGCATCCAGGTAGTAGCCTCCGCCGAGGCCGTGCAGACGCACCTGCGCGATGTCCGCAACGCGCAGGTAGGTATGTAGTGCGGCCGTGAACTCGAAAGCGCTGTGGCCGGGATTCTCCACGCGCAGGGACACCGTCAGTGCGCGTTCGGAGAGCGCCACGTCCAGCAGCAGCCTGAAGGCCTGCGGCCACATGGCGCGGGTGTGCGCGTCGTCGCGCAGCTCCAGACGGGCGCAAGCCGGAGCCTGTCCCAACAGCGTCCATGAGCGTGTGCGGGCCAGTCCATGTTTCGGCAACGGACCCCGGTTGGCGAACTGCGGAAAGATCACGGGTATGCCGCCGCGGATGGATTGCCCATCGCCATAGCGACTGGCTCCGCTAAGAAACAAGCGCTCGGTGGCGCACGCCGATGGCGTCCAGGACAACAGTTGTGCGCCATGCAGGCCGAATGTCGCCTGGGCGCCCTGGGGGCCTTCGAGCCTCAGGGTCGGGGTGCGCTTGGATTCGTCTCGGCCCGAACTCGTCAGATTTTCTTGTGTCATTTCTCATTTCTTCGTTTGGGTCTCGAGGCGGTCCCCGCTCGCGGATTCCGAAGCGGAAGCGTTCAGACCCGATTCACAGCGCCTGGGGCAGCCTTGCGGCCGAAATGGGGGAAACCCGCAAAAGCAAGAGAGCGTGACATGAAAGCACAAACCAATAATCGATTGAATGGCCGATTTAGCGCACCATTTTATGGCGTGATGATGGCCGGTGCGCTGCTGGCTGGGGCCCTGGGTCTGAGCGCGTGCAATGGGGCGGCCGAAGCCGACTCCGCGGCCTCTGCGGCGGCCGAAAGCTGCAACGATTGCGGCGAGATCGTCAGCATCTCCGCCCGCAAGGTCAAAGGTGATCCCTCAGCGGTGGGTACGGTTGCCGGTGCGATCGTCGGCGGCGTGGCCGGTCATCAGGTCGGTGGCGGCAGCGGCAAGGATCTGGCGACGGTGGCCGGCGCGATTGGCGGAGCCTTTGCCGGGCGCGAGGTCGAGGCGCGCAGCAAGTCCTACACCGTCTACGACGTAACGATAGAAATGAACGAAGGTGGCACGCGTTCGCTGACGCTGGCGTCGGTCGACAACCTCTACGAAGGTGCTAAGGTCCGGATCGCGGGCGATCGGGTGGTTCCCGCAGGCTAAGCCGAGCTCGCCATCAGATTCAGAAAATCAGGCAAAAGCCTGTTCATCGTCGACTCCCGAGGTGCCGCTTGCACCATGCTCTGCCCGCCGAGATATTTGTCGGGCTGATTGACCGAATGCGTCCGTTCATCACCTGAATGGCGTCCGCATTCATCTCCTGCGCAAAGCGCTACACCAAAGTCGGGCTTCCATTACGGTGAACTGGGCGAGGTCTGCATCTGGGGTGATGTGCGACTGGAAAACACGCTGTGCTTCGTCCACCGCCGGAAGCGCAGCGATGATCCGTTGATGCGCGCGGCGCCGGCTGAGTCTCAGCGTTTCGATTCGAAGATCGACGAAAGCAGATCCCTGCCTTCACCGCGCTCCAGCTTCGGATAGCGCAGGCCGCCGTGGTAGTCGATCGAAACGCTGCGATATCGATCGAAATCCTTGATCAGCAGTTCGATCGGCTGCGGATCATCGACGCTCTGCTCCACCGCGGTTTTCAGTACGTCTCCGGAATATTCCCGCCCGTTGACCGCGACGATTTTCATCGCCTTCGACAGGCCGGCGTCGAAAGCCGGGCTGTCCCAGACCACGTCCTTGATGTCGCCGTCCTTGCCGACCGACATGCCCAACGAATAGCCGAAATCCGAACTCTTGTACTGGGCCTCGGAACCCTTGCCGTACTCATTGGGTTCATCGCCGAACGTCAGCGTCCAGCCGCTACGCTTGATGCCGTCCAAGGGGGCCTGCGGCCCGTGGCCTTCGAGGCGATCAGCGAGAAATCCGGACCAGTCGAATTCGACGACGCCGTTGAGCGTGTCGACGACGTCGGCGCGCGTGTAGGTGTTGACCGTGTAGCTGCCATCATCCATGCCGAAAAAGGTACGCGCGAAATCGTCCAGCGACTTGCGGCCGCGAGTCAGCTCACGAATTTTCGTATCGGCGTCGAGCCACAACAGCAGACCTTCGTTGTAGTAGTCCTCGCTTCGTTGCCAACTGGTGTACGACAGCGGCAGTCGCGGCGTGATGATCGGCTGATTGGTGGTGTCGATCAGCGGACGCCATACCCGCCCCGGCCGCTGGAACTCATAGGTCGCCGCCACGTTGGCGAAGTAGGCGCGGGCCAGCTCGGCGTTCCACAGCCCGGAACGGGCGGCCAACACCTTGCCGTAGTACTGGGTCATGCCTTCATAGACCCACAGCAGACTGTCCTGCATCGGTGTGTTGAAGTGGGGCGTTGCCAGGTCGGCCCCACGCCGGTACTTGCCGTTCCACGAGTGTGTCATTTCATGGGCCAGCAGCTCATGACCATTGGCCTGCTCCGGCTTGTCCCATTCCGTGAAGTAACCGGGGCTTCTGCCGTTTTCGCTGGAGCGATGATGCTCCAGACCGATGCCGCTGAAGTGATCCGACAGCGCCAGCAGGAAATCGTAGTGATCGTAGTGCTGTGCGCCGAACAGCGCCCTGGCCTCGGCCACCAGGTTGCGGTGCGCGGCGAGTTGCTCGTCCGTGATCTCCAGGCTTTCCTGCGTGTCGGCCACGATGTTCAGGTAGACCGGTGTCTTGGCGCCCGGCGCAAGATCCTCGCGACGGAAGTGGGCGCCGGCGAACAACGGGGAATCCACCAGCGTATCCAGCGAGACCGTCTTGAAGTCGACGGACTCCGCGCTGCGCTGTTCCACCTCCAGTGCCGAGCCGAAATCCCAGCCGTCCGGCAGCACCAGACTGGCGGCGACCGGAATGCGGGAAGCGAAATAGCCGGCCGGATAGAGCACCACGGCATTCCACTGCAGGCCGATGATGTCCGGAGTGGCGACGATCCGCCCCTGCGCCTTGGACAGCGGCGAGGCGAACTGGAATTCGAGCGCTATGCGCTGTACGCCCTCGGGCACGGACAGGTGGAACGCATAAACGTCCAGCGGATCACGTGTCCATTCGATGCGTTGTTCGCCGGCCCTGATGATCAGTCCGGTCAGCGCAGAGATCGGGCCGCGCGCTGCGTGATTCCCCGGCAGCCATTCGGGGTAGTAGAGCGTCAGCGGGCCCGGTTTGACCGGGATTGTTTCCTGCACGCGAAACACGCGATGGGCACGGTCCCTTGCATCCACGCGCAGCTCGATCGTGCCGGGATAGGGCGTATCCAGCGGTGCACGCGCTGCGCGCGCCGGCCAGCCGTTGTCCTGCGCATGGCTCGATTGCGCCATGAGCAGCATCAGCAGTACGGCGCATGAACGGATCGGGTTCATGTGAAATTCCTTCGGTTCAAGTGGGGGCGAATGCCGCAGCCGGGTATGGCGCGGCGTATCGGCTGCGCGGACGTTGACGGCGGAGTCATCCTTGCCGTCAGACTGATGGCTGGGGACTGGAGGATCGAGCTTGAGGAGTCCGGTAGTCATGCTTTGACTTTTGAATGGGCATGAATCCTGCCAGTTCAGTTTCGGCTTGTTCACTCAAAGGATTCCGATGCCCGAGTTTCGCATTCGAAGCGCCCATGCCGTCAGGTTCGTCGCGGTGGTGCTGTGCTCGTGCGGAGCTAGCTTCGCTGTGCACGCCGAAGGTGCACAGGAAGCGAGAACCTGGGGTTTGCCCTGGCTTGCCGGCACTGCCGAATCGCGTGGCGTGAGCCTGCCCAGGCCGCTGGGTGTCGGCGCGATGGCGGTCCATTATCGCGAGGATCTGACACTCGACGAACTGGTCCTGTCGGCGGATACCGGTCAGCGCGGCGGTGTCGATTTCATCGATATCGACAACGCCGAGATCACCACGGAAATTCTGCAACTGCGCTTCGATGCCTGGTTGTTCCCGTTCATGAACGTGTTCGCCATGGTCGGTCTCGCCGACAATGACGTCAGCGCCGATTATTCATTCCAGGGCGACGATCTGATCGCCTTCCTGGGCGACGAGTCGCGCTGCGCACCCGATGCCTCGCCGCGGCCGGCGGCCTGTGACATGACGTTTACAGGCGAGATCGGACAGAAACCCGAGGGCGCCAGCTACTCTTTGGGCACCCTGCTGGCTGTCGGCAGAGGGCCCTACTTCGCGCTGGCGGGGATCAGCTACACCTGGAATGACGTGGACACGGTTGACGATTCGATCGAGACGCTGGCGGTCTCGCCGCGCTTTGGCCGCCGCTTCGAAGTCAATGGCGGCGAAGTCGCGGTGTATGCCGGTGGCCTGTATCTGGACAGTGACGTTCAGCTCAGCAAGCAGCTGAGGTTCGCCGCGCCGGACGGCGATATCGAGGTCACCATCACCACCTATGAGCAGAACGCCAAGCGCTGGAGCTATGTCGCCGGTGCCAGCTGGGATGTGTCGAGGGATTGGAACATCCAGGGTGAAGTCGGCTATGGCAGTTCGCGCGAAGGCGTGCTTGCCTCGGTCACGCGCCGTTTCTGATACCTGAGGGCCATGCCACAAGCGGCGCCCCGCAGAATGAATCTGCTGCGGCATGGCCGTTCCCCTCACCCACCGCTCTCCCGCAAGCGGGCGAGGGTCGGTCGGCGTCACGCGGCGCGTGATTCACGTTGACAAGCCCTTACAAAGCCGCTGTCGGCAAGGTCAACTGAGCGCTGTATCTCCCGTTGAACCGGAATACAGGCAGGAAAGTGCCCTGAATTCGGTCATTCGGAGATACGAAAATGAGCTTGAGACCCCTGACTGTTCTGCTGTTCGCCAGCAGTCCGATCCTGACGACGCCCGCGTTGTGACGGCGATGGCACGCGGGTCGACGACCGTAGCGAGCGCCGTCAGATCCGCCGGGACGTACGCCAGCCGGAATGAGTGGGTCGGCGCCTACTCACGCCCGAATGTCCAAGCGTGAGGAAAGCGCCGGCACGCTTACCCCAGCAGCGCTTCGATCTCATCCGTCAACGCATCCGGTTCCACTGTCGGTTCGAACCGTTTCACGACCTTACCTTCCGAATCGATCAGGAATTTCGTGAAGTTCCAGCGGATATTGCTGCCTTCCATCAGGTCCGGGTGGCTCTTTTCGAGATGCTTGTCCAGCATCTCGGCACTCGGGCCCGAGCCGTTCACGGATTCGGCCGTGGACTGGCGCAAATAGGCGAACAGCGGGTGTGCGTCCTCCCCGTTGACGGCCACCTTGGAGAACATCGGGAAACTGACGCCGTAATTCAGCGAACAGAACTGCTGAATCTCCGCATCGCTGCCCGGTTCCTGGCTGCCGAACTGGTTGCACGGAAAGCCAAGCACGCGAAAGCCCCGGTCCTCGTATTTGCGCTGCAGGTCTTCGAGCTTTTCGTATTGCGGGGTCAGACCGCACTCGCTGGCCACATTGACGATCAGCAGCACCTTGCCGGCGAACTGTTCCATCGACACCGGCTCGCCGTCGATCGACAAGGCCTGAAATTGGTGAATGCTCATGAGCGGACTCCACTACGGATAGGGGACTACGCACGCTAGCGCATCCCGATGAACGTAGACAGTCCCCGTCAGACAGTCGCCGTCGTCGGCCGGCGCTCAGCCTTCCTTGTGATAGGCGGTCACGCGCTCGACCTCATTCTTCGAGCCGAGAATCACCGGCACGCGCTGATGCAGTTTGGAAGGCTGAATGTCGAGAATCCGCTCGCGCCCGGTCGTGGCCGCGCCGCCGGCCTGTTCGATGATGAAGCTCATCGGATTGGCTTCGTACATCAGTCGCAGCTTGCCGCCCTTTTCGCGCGATTTCTCGTCCATCGGGTACATGAACACACCGCCGCGGGTGATGATGCGATGCACGTCGGCCACCATCGAGGCGACCCAGCGCATGTTGAAGTCCTTGCCGCGTGGACCGTCCTTGCCGGCGGTGCATTCATCGATGTAGCGCTTCACCGGCGCCTCCCAGTAGCGCGAATTGGACGCGTTGATCGCGAATTCCCTGGTGTCTTCCGGAATCCTGATGTGGCTCTGTGTCAGTACGAAGCTGCCGAGTTCACGGTCCAGCGTGAACTGGTGCACGCCGTTGCCGATCGTCAACACCAGAACCGTGCTGGGGCCGTACACGGTGTATCCGGCGGCGACCTGTTTCACCCCTGGTTGCAGGAAGTCGTCCTCGCAGGGCGTCAGCGTGTGGTCCGGCGGGCAGCTCAGCACCGAGAAGATCGTACCGACCGAGATATTCACGTCGATGTTGCTGGAGCCATCCAGCGGATCGAACAACAGCAGATAGCCGCCTTTCGGATACTGCGACGGAATCATCACCGGCTCGTCCATTTCCTCGGACGCCAGTGCGGCCAGATGTCCGCCCCATTCATTGGCTTCCATCAGGATGTCGTTCGACAGCACGTCGAGCTTCTTCTGCGCTTCACCCTGCACGTTGTCGGAGCCGGCGTCTCCCAGCACCCCGCCGAGTGCGCCCTTGCCGACCGCGATCGATATGCGTTTGCAGGCGCGCGCCACGATCTCCAGCAACAGGCGCAGGTCCGGCTTCACTTCGCCGATCGCGCGTTGCTCCTCGATCAGGAACTGGGTCAGGAAGATCGGCTTTTGAGTCGAAGGCGTCATGAGGCGGACATGATTGTTGGGACGGAAAGCCGACATTTTACGGGAAGCCTGCCGCCAGCGGCGCTGAACAGGCGCGTGGGTTGACGTCTGCGCTCGCTCGTTCATCATCGCATCGGTCGAGTTCCCCGGAATCGCCAAAGTCGCCCGAAGTTGATCTACCCGCCCCCTCGAAAAACCTTGAGAATGAAAAAACTCTTGCTGCTTGCCGCATTGGTCGTCTGTGCGCCACTGCCCTTCATGGCCCAGGCTCAGGACGATGGTGTACCGAAATACGTGTCCGACGAAATCCTGCTGTCGGTGCGCGAACGGCCCAGCAATGACGCAGGTACGATCGGTGTCATTCACAGTGGTGACCGCGTCACGCTGCTGCGCTCGCTCGGCGAGCAGAGCTATTCCCAGATTCGCACCGCCGACGGTGTGACCGGCTGGGTCACCTCGCGCTACCTTTCGGATGAGCCCGCCGCCGAGGATCAGCTCGATTCGACTCAGACCGCCTTGCGCAAGGCGCGTGATCGTGTTGCCACACTGGAAGCGAACCTCGATGAAGCGCAGACGCGGCTCGATAGTGCACGGCCCGCATTCGAGCTGCAGGAAGAAAATGACAAGCTGCGTGCTGTCATCGCGGAGAACGAGCAGAGGACCGCACAACTGGCGCGGCGCTTCAATCAGGAAAAAGCCAAACGTCAGACGATGGTGATGGGCGCCGCGCTGGTCGGCGGCGGCGTCCTGCTCGGCTTGGTGCTGCCGTGGATCGGCCGTGGCCGCAAGCGCAGGGCTTACGGCGACCTGTAGCGCGTCGTCCGCGGCCCGCGCCCGCGACTGTCCCCCGACAAGCCCTTGCTCAAATGCCCATCGCGCTCAGCGAGGACGCCAGTCGGTTGAGCATCGCGGTAAAGCGCGGATGCCGGACCTCGAACTGGTCCACAGCCAGGCTCAGTTCGTCGATCAGGCCCTGGCGTTCTTCGGGCGGGCGGGGCTGTTCGAGGTCCGCCTCCGCACCGGCGACCAGCCTCTCAAGGCGCTTGGATTCTTCGGGTGCGAGCTTCAGTTCATGAATCTCGGCGCGCAGGCTGGCGAGGGTCTCACGGATTTCCTGTTCGTTCATCGTTGTGGTTTTATCGGGCCTGGCCCTGACTGTAACGTGAATCCGAACTCACGAAGGGGGTTCGGACCCGCCGGGTGAAAGTTCAGGCCCGAGTCAGTGCCTCGGCCGCAGCATTCGTGACGATGACTGTCGTGTCGTTCCGAGCTGCCAGCGGCCCTCGGGTTGCACCCAGGACGGCACGAAACCGTACCCAAGCCGAGGACTGAAACGATGCACGATCAGGGAAAAAGCTTTGCCGCAATGAACGAGCAGGGCGCCGATCTCGGGAACTTCTATCCTGTAGGCCACATTGTTGCCGCCTTCCCGACGCGCGAAGCGGCGCTGACCGTTCAGAAGAGCCTGCAAGGCAAGGGCTATACGGCGGATGAAACCCGTTACCTGTCTCCGGAAACCGTGGTGGAAGGTACGCAACGCGGCCTGGATTCGGCCGGTCTGCTGTCGATGCTGGGATCCTCGCTGCGCATGGTGCAGCTGTATCACGACCTGGCCGAAAAAGGGCGACACTTTCTGCTGATTCACGCCCCCGATGAGCGCGACGATGAACAGGTGATGTCGGTGATCCGTGAACAACCGCACGAACTGGCGCAGAAATATCATCGCCTCACCGTCGAATCGCTGGGTGGTGAACTCAACCCCACGCGCGACACTCAGCCCGGCTGAAATCCTGCCGGAATTCCAGGCTCGGGACGCAGGCGCGGCGCGGCTGGACTGGCGCCAGCGGCGGTCCTCACCGCCGTCCATCCCAAGCGGCGACGCAAGGCCTGCGCGCCCTCGACGCGAGGCCGACGGCGGAGGCGCCCGAGGTCTCCCGCATCCATTGCGTCCCGCAGGCGTCGTAGTTGCGCGTCCATCGCCGATGAATACGGGTCGGGCTGGGACGGTACCGTCTGAAAGTGGGCTGCGGCGTAGCGATACACCCCTTCGAAATGGCCATCCAGACGGTCGGCACGGAGATGACGGTGAAACTCCGGTGTCTTGCGCAGCAGCTCATCTGCCGATTCATACTGCGGCGCTGCGGCGTGCTGGCCGGCAAGTCCGCACCAGGTGAACTCGCGGTAAAGGTAGTCCCGGCATTTCTCCAGATAGCAGCGATCCGAGACCTGCGCCATCACGTCGGCCGTGCCCAGCATGAAGCCGAGCATGCGGTCGCGGCGATTGCGGACCGCAATCTGGTTCAGCGCGATCTCGTAGCCGGTGAAATGCGCGAGGCGGCGCGCCAGCGCGGCCTCCTTGGCGAATCCGACCTGCGGCAGGAACCGGGCCAGGAAATCGCCGGAGCGCCCGACGTGGGTAAAGGTGAATTCCGCGCCGTTGATCGCCTCGTCACCCGACCGGCGGATATAGCCGGCATCGTGAAACAGCGCGACCAGAACACCGAGCACCGCGCGCCGCGCTCCCAGTCGTCGGCTGGCCGGCTCGCTGCGCTCATGGCCGTCGACGAGGCGCGCCAGCGCCAGCGCGCAGTCGAGACTGTGCTGTGCGTCGTGATACCAGGTGTCGCATCCTGCGTAGCCGGCGAGTCTGCCGGTGAACAGCCTGGAAAACGTATCGAACCCACGGCGGACCGGCGCCAGGTCGATGTCCGCGTAGCGCCGGGCGAGGATCCCGCACACGGCGGCGCAGACCGACTTCGGGTCGGCAACACAGACCGTGTTGGTCACATCGTGATCGTTGCGGCGCGCTGTCATGTCTCGTATTGAAGCCTCGCGAATCGGCCCGAACGGTGACTCAGTTCACAGCATCGGGAAATGGGCTGCCCGATTGAGACCGGTCAAGCGGCCGGCAGTTCGAATTCGGCGATCAACGGCGTGTGGTCAGAAGGGCGTTCGAGCTTGCGCGGCGCGGTGTCGATGACGCAGGCGCGGCAGTTCGCCACGAGTTCGCGCGAGGCCAGCACATGATCGATGCGCAGACCGAGATTGCGGCGGAAGCCCGCGGCGCGATAGTCCCACCAGGTAAACGATTGCTCGGCCTGCTCGAACAGCCTGAAGCAATCCGACAGACCCAGATCGAGCAGCGCGCGCAGCCGCTCACGTTCCGCATCCGAGCAGAGAATGCCGCCTTCCCAGACGGTAGGATCATGGGTGTCTTCCGGCGCCGGCGCGATGTTGTAGTCGCCGGTCACGGCCAGTAGGGGATATGCGGTGAGCTGCGCCCGCAGGTAGCGTTCCAGGGCCTGCAGCCAATCGAGCTTGTAGGCGTATTTGTCGGTCCCGAGCGCCTGACCGTTCGGCACATAGACGTTGACGATACGAACGCCCCGCGTGGTCGCCGCGATCACGCGCTTCTGTTCGTCCTCATATCCGAGCATGCCGCGCGTGACGTTTTCGAGAGGGTGCCGGGACACGATCGCCACACCGTTGTAGGTCTTCTGTCCGCTGGCGGCCACATGGTAGCCGAGTGCCTGAAAGGCCTCATGCGGAAAGTCCGCGTCCTGCAGTTTCAGTTCCTGCAGGCCCAACACATCGACGGGATTCTGCGTCAGCCATTCGATGACGTGCGGAAGGCGCACGCGCAGGGAATTCACGTTCCAGGTGGCGATTTTCACGGAAGTCGGCGGTCGAGCGGTATTGAGCGGCGCGCACTCAGGTCGCGGCGGGTGGGTCGGGTGTGGTGCGCAGCACTTCGTCGACGGAGGTGAGGCCGGCGGCGATCTTGCGGGCGCCGGAGATTCTCAGCGGCGACATCCCTTCTGACAAGGCCTGGGCGCGCAGCAGGGCGAGATCGGTGCCCGCGTCGATCAGAGGCGCCAACGTGGCCGTGTTGTTGAGGATTTCGTAGGCGCCGACGCGCCCCAGGTAGCCGGTCTCGCGGCATTCCAGACAGCCCACGGATTCGTAGATGCTGTTCGGCGGCGTGCTCGATGCGTCGCGCGTGAGTTCCCGCCAGCGGGTTTCCGAGACCTCCACCGCATGTCGGCAATGCGGGCACAGACGGCGCAGCAGGCGCTGCGCCACCACACCCAGCAGCGTGGCGCGGATCAGGTACGAAGGCACGCCCAGATCGAGCAGGCGCGTGATCGCGCTGGGCGCATCGTTGGTATGCAGGGTGGACAGCACCAGGTGGCCGGTCAGGGCCGCCTGAATCGCGACTTCGGCCGTTTCGAGATCGCGAATCTCACCGACCATGATGATGTCCGGGTCCTGTCGCAGCAGGGCGCGTACGCCGTCGGCGAAATTCAGGTCGATATTGGCCTGCACCTGCATCTGATTGAATGCGGGCTCCACCAGTTCGATCGGATCCTCGATCGTGCAGACATTGACCGCCGGCGTGGCCAGTTGTTTGAGCGTGGAATACAGCGTGGTGGTCTTGCCCGAGCCGGTGGGGCCGGTGACCAGGATGATGCCGTGCGGCTGGCGGATCATCGATTCCCAGCGCGCGCGATCTTCGGCGGTCAGGCCCAGCGCCGAGTAATCCTTGACCAGCACCTCGGGGTCGAAGATGCGCAACACCAGCTTTTCGCCGAAGGCGGTGGGCAATACCGAAGCACGCAGTTCGATCTCGCGACCGTCCGGGCTGCGCGTCTTCATGCGCCCGTCCTGCGGCTTGCGCTTTTCGGCCACGTCGAGTCGCGCCAGGATCTTCAGGCGCGAGATGACCGCGACCATGACGGCACCGGGCACCTGGTAAACCTCGTGCAGCTGGCCGTCGATTCGAAAACGCACATTGCCGAGCTCGCGCCGCGGCTCGATGTGAATGTCGCTGGCGCGCTGTTCGAAAGCGTAGTTGAGCAGCCAGTCCACGATATTGACGACGTGCTGGTCGTTGGCATCGAGCTTGCCGGCGCGCCCCAGTTCGGTGAGCTGTTCGAGATTCTGGACGCCACTCGGCGTCATCCGTCCGCGTTCCACGGCGCTGGCCTTGACCGAGCGCGATAGCGCATAGAACTCGATCAGGTAGCGCTGAATCTCCTCGGGGTTGGCGAGCACGCGCTCGATGCGCTTGCCTGCGATACGGCCGAGTTCTTCGGCCCACTCGTCGACAAAGGGTTCGCTGGTGGCGATGCTCACCTGTTGCGCGGTGACCTTGATCGGCAGGATGCGCAGGCGCGCCGCGTAGGCGTAGGGCACGACGGCGGTAACCTGGGTCACGTCGATCACCAGGGGGTCGATGCGCTGGTAGCCCAGCCCGGTGCGTCCGGCCAGCCACTGCGTCAGCGACTCGGCCGTCAGCATGCGTTGCAGCGGTGCCCGCGCATCGGGCCAGCCTTGCTGTGCGATCAGCGAAATCGGATGCGGCGGCGGCTCGCCGGTGCGCTGCGAGGGGGCCGCAAACTCGCGCGCGTCCTCGTTCCGAAGCAGGCCGTCTTCGATCAGCCAGTCGAGCACCTCCCGAAGTTGCAGGCGCGGTTCGCGTTTGCGGCTGACGATCGCGTTCATCGTTGTTCAGTATACGCATCGCCCGACGCCTGGATGAGGGATTGCGTATTGGTCGGCCCGGCCGGCGCGATGCCCGGCCGGCGCGATGATTTAAAGTAGGCTTCGTTGGAACCACAAGACCGCGAATATGCAGACTGGGATGTCGGCGCAAGCCGGACGAGTCCGTCAAGGATTGAAACGATGAAGTACCGAATCGTGTTGGGGGCGCCGCTGGGGCTGCTGCTGGCGGCCTGTCAGCACCTGGGCCTGTTCGACCCCGATCCGCGGCGGATCGAGGTCAACGAGGTGTACAGCCAGACGCAGTGCGGCACGCAAGGGCGTGAATCGCGGCTCAGTCTGTTGCCGGACCGCGCTGCAGTGCAGGCTCTGGGACTGGGCGTAGAGTCCTCGCAGCTGGACTCGATCGGGCCGTACGTGCTGGTCGAGATGGGCGAGCGTCGCAGTGGTGGATTCAAGCTGGCCGTGAGCCGTCAGGCCGATCAGCTGGGTTCGCTGGTGCGCCTGTACGCCACATTCATCTCGCCGCCCAAGGGCGCGATGACGACCATGGCGCTGACCAGCCCCTGCGTGCTGGTGGCCTTGCCGCAGCCCGCCGAGGCGGTGGAATTGATCGATCAGGCAGGCACTGTCCGTGCCGAGGTGAAGCCGTGAAGCGAGTGCTGCTGTGGACGGGACTGTGCGCGATGCTGCTGAGCGGCGCCGTCGCCCACGCGGCGCAGACGCGGCCGGCCGATATCGTCGACGGGTTCCGCAAGGCGGTCCTGCGCGGCAATGCCGACGAGGCACTGGGCATGCTGGCCAGCGATGTCGTGATCTACGAGCAGGGGTTCTCGGAGTTCGATCGGCGCGAATACGCCGGGGATCATCTGGCGGCCGACATACAGTTCGAAAAGAGCATTCATCGCGCGATCACCTGGCGCCAGGTGTTCCAGGACGAGGTGTACGCCTTCGTGATCTCGGAATATCGGCTGACCGGCGATCTCGACGGCGAGCCGCTCAATATCGCGACCACGGAAACCATGGTTCTGCGCCGCGATGCACAAAGCTGGAAGATCGCACACATTCATCTGTCTTCCCACTCCGTGGATCAATAGCCCAAAGCGACGGTAGCCCCCATGCTGAGTTTTCTCCCCGGTCCGCTGCTCGGCGCGATCATGTTCGTGGTGCTGGTCGTGCACACGCTGGTGATGGCGGTGCCGGTGTACTTCACGATCCTGCTCAAGCTGATCACGCCGAAAGGCCCGTACCGCGATCGGGTTTCGATTTGGATGGCGGCGCTGGCGCAGATCTGGGCCAACAACAACGTGTGGTTCGGCGATACGCTGATCGGCACGCGTTGGGACATCCGCTGCGAGGTGCCGCTGTCGCCCCGCGATCAGTTTCTGGTCTGCGCCAATCACCAGAGCTGGAACGACATTTATGTGCTGATCAAGACCTTCGGTTATCGCGGACCGTTCTTCAAGTTCTTTCTCAAGAAGGAACTGATCTGGGTGCCGGTGCTGGGCCCGGTGTGGTGGGGCCTGGACTACCCGTTCATGAAGCGTCATTCAGCCCAGACGCTGATGAAGCATCCGGAATTGCGTGGTCAGGATCTGGAGGCGACGCGCCAAGCCTGTGAGGCCGCGCGCAATCATCCGGTGCTGCTGCTGAACTTTCTGGAGGGCACGCGCTTCACCCAGGAGAAGCACGACAAGCAGAAGTCCCGTTTCGTCCACCTGCTCAAGCCCAAGGCCGGCGGCCTTGCGTTTGCGATACAGGCGATGGGCGAGCGCCTGCATTCATTGCTGGACGTCACCATCGTCTATCCGGACGGCGCGGTCGGCTTCTGGGCATTCCTGATGGGCCGCATGCGGCACGTCGTGGTCGAGGTCCGCAAGCGCGCGATTCCGCCGGAATTCTTCCATGGCGACTATCTCGGCGATGCGCCGTTCCGCAAGCAGGTGCAGGGCTGGGTGCAGGAAATCTGGGAAGACAAGGACCGCCGCATCGAAGAGCTGCTCGCCGAGACGCGGGCCCGGTCCGCCGGTGGCTAGCGGAAGCGGTCGGCGGAGGCCGCCTCCCACAGCGTTTGCCATGAGGGCGGCGGTTCCAGCAGCAGCGCGCCGCGGTCGAGAAGGTCGTAGCGCTGTGCGGCGTTGCTGACCGAGCCGTCCAGATCGCGCCGCAGCAGATGTTTCGGTCTCAGGCTCTGTGGATGGTCGAAGCCGGCCACCGCCACCAGGGTCGCCAGCGCACCCACGGTCTCCTTGTGGAAGCGCGCCACACGGTCCGCCTTGCGTTCCACGTCGATCGCGCGCCAGCGGCGCGGGTTCTGAGTGGCCACGCCGCTCGGGCATTTGTCGGTGTGGCAGTTGACCGATTGCACGCAGCCCACGGCGAACATGAAACCGCGCGCGGAATTGCACCAGTCCGCGCCCAGCGCCATGTTCGAGGCGAGGCCGAATCCACTCACCGCCTTGCCGCTGGCGCCCACGCGTATTCCGTCGCGTACATCGCCACCGACCAAAGCATTGATCGCGAACAGCAGGCCTTCCCGCAGCGGCAGGCCGACGCGATTGGTCAGTTCCAGCGGCGCCGCGCCGGTGCCGCCTTCGCCGCCGTCGATCACGATGAAGTCCGGCCGTATTCCGGTTTCGCGCATTGCCTTGACGATGCCGAGAAACTCCACGGGATCGCCGATGCACAGCTTGAATCCGGTCGGCTTGCCGCCGCACAGATCGCGCAGCCGCGCCACGAATTCCAGCAAGCCGGTGGGCGTCGAGAACGCGCTGTGCGCGGCCGGGGATACACAGTCCTGCCAGGCGGGCACCTTGCGTGTTCGCGCGATTTCCTCGGTGACCTTGGCACCCGGCAGCACGCCGCCGTGGCCCGGCTTGGCGCCCTGTGACAGCTTGATCTCGATCATCTTCACCGCGTCGAGCTGTGCGGTTTCGCTGAACTGGCCCGCGTCGAAATGGCCATTGGCATCGCGGCAGCCGAAATAGCCGCTGCCGATTTCCCAGACCAGATCGCCGCCGTGTTCGAGGTGGTAGGGCGAGACCCCGCCTTCACCGGTGTCGTGAAAGAAGCCTCCGGTTTTCGCGCCGAGGTTCATCGCGCGCAGGGCGTTCGGCGACAGTGAGCCGAAGCTCATCGCCGAGATGTTGTAGACCGAGGCACTGTAGGGCTGGCGGCAGTCGCGGCCACCGATGTCGATGCGGAAACGGTCGTCCGCCTTCTCCTTGGGCGTGATCGAGTGCTCGATCCATTCGTGGCCGCCGGCGTAGACGTCGTGCTTGGTACCGAAGGGATGCTTGTCGTTGGCGCCCTTGGCGCGCTCATAGACCAGCTCGCGCTGCTCGCGCGAGAACGGGCGGCCATCGGTATCGCTTTCGAACAGGTACTGGCGCAGTTCCGGACGGATCGCCTCGATATACCAGCGCATGCGCGAGATCAGCGGATAGTTGCGCCGCAGGTTATGCCAGGGCTGGAACAAATCCCACAACGCCACTATCGTCAATAGCCCGAAGCCTGCCGTCGCGATCCACCAGCCGGCATGCCCCCGACTGGCCGGCCACGCACACAGCAGCGCGGCCAGTGCCGGGACGAACAGTCCGCCGTAACGGATCACGCGGCCTCCTGCGTCTCCAGCAGGCCGCTTTGTCGCAGCAGGGCTTCGATCGACGGCTTGCGCCCGCGGAACGCCACGAACAGCTCCATGGCGTCGGCACTGCCGCCGCGTGCCAGCACGGTGTCGCGGAAGCGTCGTCCGACTTCGTTGTTGATCAGGCTCTGCCCGGCGGCCCGCGCCTCCTCGAAGGCGCCGAAGGCGTCGCTGGACAGCACCTCGGCCCATTTGTAGCTGTAGTAGCCGGCCGCATAGCCGCCCGCGAAGATGTGCGAGAAGCTGTTGGGAAAGCGGTTCCAGGCCGGCGGGAACATCACCGAGACCTGATCGCGAACCCTGGCCAGCGTCTCCGGGATACGGCCACCCAGCGCCGGGTCGTAGTCGCGGTGCATGCGCAGGTCGAACAGCGAGAATTCGAGCTGGCGTACCGTGGCCATGCCGGCCTGGAAGCTGCGGGCCTCGCGCAGCTTGTGCAGCAGCGCATCCGGCAGTGCCTCGCCGGTATCGACATGCCGCGCGAACAGGCTCAGCGATTCGTGTTCGTAGCACCAGTTCTCCATGAACTGGCTGGGAAGCTCCACCGCGTCCCAGGCCACGCCGCGGATGCCGCTGACGCTGGCTTCGTCGACCTGGGTCAGCAGATGGTGCAGGCCGTGCCCGAATTCGTGGAACAGGGTGGTGACCTCGTCGTGCGTCAGCAGCGCCGGCTTGCCGGGCAGCGGCGGGGCGAAGTTGCCGACCAGATAGGCCACCGGCAATTGCAGTCCCGTAGCAGTGATGCGGCGGCCGCGGCATTCATCCATCCAGGCGCCGCCGCGTTTGGCCTCGCGCGCGTACGGGTCCAGGTAGAACAGACCGAAGCGCTCGCCCGCCGGTGTTTTCAGTGCATAGACCGTGACGCTGTCGTGCCAGACCGGCTGGTCATCGACGATCTCGATGCGGATGTCGTAAAGCTGTTCCACCAGGTCGAACATGCCGCGGATGACCTGCGGCGCCGGGAAATACGGCCGCAGCATTTCGTCGGACAGGCCGAGGCTGTCTTCCTTGAGCTTTTCGGCGTAGTAGGCCGCGTCCCAGGGTTCGAGCGTGCTCAGTCCGTCGCGTTGTTCGGCGAAGGCGCGCAGCGTTTCCAACTCGGACTGCGCACGCGCTCGCGCGCGCTCGGCGAGATCGAGCAGGAACGCTTCCACCGAGTCCGGCGATTCGGCCATCTTCGCTTGCAGCGACAGTTCGGCGTAGTTGGCGAAGCCCAGCAGCGTCGCCATTTCGTGCCGCAGTGACAGAATCTCCTCCATCAGCGCGGCATTGTCGTGATCGCGTCCGTGATCGCTCTGGTCGGAGGCGCGAGTGACGTAGGCGCGATACAGGGTCTCGCGCAAGGCGCGGTCGTCCGCGTAGCTGACGACGGCGATGTAGCTCGGTACGTCCAGCGTCAGCAGCCAGCCCTGTTGCTGCTTGGCTTCGGCCTTGGCGCGGGCGGCGGCGCGGGCGCTTTCGGTCATGCCGGCGAGGCGCGATTCGTCGTCGATCAGCAGGCTCCAGGCCTGCGTGGAATCGAGCAGGTTTTCCTCGAACTTCGTCTGAATCTCGGAGAGCCGCATCGAGATCGTCTTGAATCGTTGCTGCTGATCCTCCGGCAAGGCAATGCCCGACAGGCGGAAATCGCGCAGGGCGTTGTCAATGAGCTTGCGTCGCGCGGCGTTGAGGCCTGGGTAGGCCGCGCTGTCGGCCAGAGCCTGGTAGGCCTGATACAGCGGTTTGGACTGCGACAGTTCCAGGCCGTACTCCATCAGTTTGGGCAGACAGGCGTTGTAGGCGCCGCGCCATTCCGGCGTGGAGCACACCGAGAACAAGTGGCTGATCGGCGACCAGACGCGCGACAAGCGGTCGCCGATTGTTTCCAGCGGGCCGATCAGGGCGTCCCATTCCGAAGGCGTGTCCTTGGCCAGCAGCGCCGTCAGTTCCTCGCGATTGCGTTGCAGGATCCGGTCTATGGCCGGTTCGGCGTGCTCGGGTCGGATCACATCGAAGGCCGGCAGCTCGGTGCTGTCGGCCAGGCGTAGCAGGGGATTGTCTGAGCTCATGGTCTGTTCGGTGACGCTGCGTCTGGCGCAGGGGTAGTCAATAGTATGGGTCGCGGTTCAACATCGGCCGGCATTTCCCGGCGGCTGCGGACTGTGCAAGGCTCAAGCCTAACAAGCGATGAACTTCCGCCGAGCCTTGGTGCCAATGATGTACGGCGTGTGGATTCCGGGTTCCTGCTGCGCAGGCCCCGGAATGATATCGACCTGAGCCGGAATCCAAGCGCCATCGGTCGCGGCTCAGCCCGACCGCAGCCAGGCCGCCGCGCCCAGACCGGCGGCGCGGCCTGTAGCGAGACTGGCGGTCAGCAGGTAGCCGCCGGTCGGGGCTTCCCAATCGAGCATTTCGCCGGCGAAGAATACGCCGGGCAGGCTCGGCAGCATCAGCCGATGATCGAGCGCCGTCATCGACACGCCGCCGGCGCTGCTGATCGCCTCGGCCAAGGGGCGCGGCCGCAGCAGCGTCAACGGCACCGCCTTGAGCCAGGCGGCGAGGCGGCGAGGATCGATCATCTGGCCGCTGGGCACGCCTTCGCGCAGCAATCCGGCCTTGACGCCACTGATGCCGGCGCCGCGTCGCAGGCGCTCGCTCAGCGATCGGTCATGGCTTTGGTGCGCCAGCTCGGAAGCCAGCCGGGCTTCGTCGCGCCCCGGCAGCAGGTCCAGATGCAGGCGGGCGGAGCCGTTCAGGGCGCACAGTTCGCGCAGCGGCGCCGACAGCGCGTAGATCAGACCGCCTTCGACGCCCCCGGCGCTGACCACGAATTCGCCCTGCTGTTGAATCGGGCGTCCCTGCGCATCGATCAATTGTGCGATGACCGGTTTCACCGGCATGCCGGCGAAACGCGTCGCGAAGTGCTCGCTCCAGGCCACATCGAAGCCGCAATTGGAGGCTTGCAGCGGAGCGATCGGCACCGAGGTCTGCGCCAGCCAGCTTTGCCAGGCGCCATCGGAGCCCAGTTGCGGCCAGCTGCCGCCGCCCAGGGCCAGCACCACGGCGGCGGCCTCGGCCGCGCGTTCGCCGTCGGGTGTCTCGAAACGCAGGCGCGTGCCGTCGATGCCGATGCAGCGGTGATTCACGTGCAGTCGCAGGCCTTGGTTGCGCAGGCGCCGTACCCAGCCGCGCAGCAGCGGCGCGGCTTTCATGTCGGACGGAAAGATGCGTCCCGAGCTGCCCTCGAAAGTTTCGATGCCGAGTCCGGCCGCCCAGGCGCGCAGGGCCTTGGCATCGAAATCGCGCAGCCAGGGTTCGAGCGATTCGCGCGCGGCACCGTAGCGCCCGAGCAGGCTGTCGAAGGTTTCGCCGTGGGTCAGGTTGAGCCCGCCCTTGCCGGCCAGCAGGAACTTGCGACCGACCGAGCCCTTGGTTTCGTAGAGGTCCACCGCAACGCCGGCGGCGAGGGCGGATTCGGCGGCCATCAGACCGGCCGGTCCGCCACCGACGATGGCGATGCCTTTGTTGTTCGATTCACTCATGGGCGCGCAGTATGCCGGCTTGCGAACCGGTTCAGCCGCCACCGACACCGCGCGATTGCAGCGCGTACAAGGCGAGCCCGATCAGCATCAGGGCCAGGCCGATGCGCCATGCCGCGGAGATCCGGTAATCACGGACGACGTGCTCCTGGCGGCGTGTGGACAACAGGTACGGTCGCCCGTCGCGGGACCGGCTGAGTACATGGAGGTCCGGGTCCAGCGACTGTTCGACGTGGCGCGCCCGCACCTGCTCGATCGCGGCGCGCCGGGCTGATTCCCATTCCTCCAGGTCCACCGTGCCATCCTGATTCGCATCGAAACGGGCGAGCAGTTCCCGTTGGTCGCGCTTCCAGTCGGCCAGCAGTTCGCGCACATCCTCGTGTTCGCTGAAACTCTGGCTGACGATGCCCTGGGTCCGGAACTGGCCGAGTGCGTACAGGTAGTCGCCGATCAGGATCAGGCGCTCGGTGTAGCGGTAGTGCCCGAAGCCGAACCAGGCGCGGCCGTTCCTGGGCACGCGGTCGGGTCGTGGCGAGGCGCCGTACCAGACGCGATGAATGCTCGGTGTGACGCGGGCGCCATCGGGATCGACGATGCACTCGCCGGTGGTGTCCGCCAGCAGGAACAGGTCGTCGCTGCTGCCTGAATTGACGCTGCGCCATCGCGTGCGCCGCCGACCGTTTTGCGTGGTGGTTTCGCGGCGCTCCACGCTGTAGCGATACCAGACGCAGCGCGAGTAGCTCAGTGGGCAGATGATGGTCGGGCCGGCCATCAGCCGTGCATGGCCTTCGAGTTCCACGTAGCCCTGATGCGCGGAGCGGATACGCGCGGTCGGCGTGTCCTCGATCAGGCGGGCCCGGTGCAGTGAACGAAAGCCCAGCCACAGCATGAGCAAGCCCGCGGCGGCGGACAGGCTTACGAGAACCCAGAATTCCTGCTCCGACGCACCGACGAACCAGTCCCGCACGGGCGCCGCCGGCGTCTTAGCGGGCAAACAGCGCGCGTACGTCCACGTCGCTGGTTTCAGCCTCGCTGAAGACCAGCAGATCCGCTGGTTTGAAGCCGAAGCTGCGCGCCACGAAAACGTCCGGAATCGTCTCGATTCTCACGTTGTTGCGATTCACCGCCTCGTTGTAGAACTCGCGCCGGTCGGAGATGCCGTTCTCCAGGCCGGTGATGCGGCCCAGCAGTTGTTGCATGCTCTGGTTGGCCTTGAGCTCCGGATAGGCTTCGACGGTGGCGACGATGTTGCCGAGCCCGAGGCGCATCATGCTTTCCGCCTGACCCACGCCTTTGACGTCGCCCTTTTCGCGCGCCGTGTGGGCGGCAGCGCGCGCCTGCATGACTTTTTCCAGTGTGTCGCGTTCGAACTGCATGTATTGCTTGCAGGCTTCCACCAGCTTCGGCAATTCGTCGTGCCGCTGCTTCAGCAGAATCTCGATATTGCTCCAGGCCTGCGAGACGGCGTGTTTGAGGTTGACCAGGCCGTTGTAGATGATGACGCCGTAGATCAGCACGACGGCGATCAGCACCAGCCAGATGTAGCCCATGATCATTCGGTTTTCCCCTGTTGCCGGCTTGCCTGGCGCCCGCCCCCCGGATTCGCCTTGGCCACTCTCCCGGAAGCGCCGTGAGCGGCAGCCGTGGAAACCGGAGCATACAAGGCGAATGTGAGGATTTCGAGCAGCGTCCGCGTTCGCGACACCACTCGAACCGTTCAGTCGGACGGCGGGGACAGGCGCGGTATCATTGCGCCCGGTGCGCCCCACGGGCGGCGCCCGAGCAGATCACGCCCCTGTCTGAAATACGAAGGCATCTCATGACACGACTTCGCATATTGATTTCGACCGCGATTGGCGCCTGCGCCTTGCTGGTCGGTTGCACCGGTGTTGGTGCGCTCAACGCGATCACGCCGGACCGCGGCTACACCCTGGCCGAAGACGTCGTCTATGACGGCTCCACCAAGATGAAGCTCGACGTGTACGCGCCGACCATCGATGTCGTCGGCGGCGCGCCGGTCGTGGTGTTCTTCTACGGTGGGCGCTGGCAGAGTGGCTCCAAGGATGACTACCGCTTCGTCGGGCAGGCCTTGGCGGCGCAGGGCTATGTCGCCGTGATTCCCGACTATCGCCTGTATCCGGATGTGCGCTTTCCGTCGTTTCTCGAAGACAGCGCCAAAGCCATGCGCTGGGCACACGACAACGCATCGCGATTCCGCGGCGATGCCGGCAAGTTGTTCGTCATGGGGCATTCCTCCGGCGCCTACAACGCCGCGATGTTGGCGCTGGACCCACGTTTCCTGAAGGCCGTGGGCGGCTCGCGGGACTGGCTGTCCGGCATGATCGGTCTGGCCGGCCCCTATGATTTCCTGCCGATCTACGACCCGACGCTGCGCGATATCTTCGGCCCGCCCGAGAAGTTCCAGGACACGCAGCCGATCTTTCACGTCGATGGCGAGAATCCGCCATTGCTGCTGATGGCCGGCCAGGACGACGAAGTCGTCCAGGCCGAGAATACAAACAGTCTGCGCCGTGCCGTGATCTCGGCCGGCGGTGCCGTGGACGTGGTGATGTATCCGAAGATGAGCCACGAAAAACTGGTGAGCTCGCTGGCTACGCGCCTGCAGTCCAGCACCGACGTGATGGCACACGTGGTCGAGTTCATCAACGAGAACACGGCCGGCCGATGATCCGTCCGTTCCAGACCATTGCCCCACGGCTCGGTGCCCGCGTCTATGTCGACGAACAGGCCGCCGTCATCGGCGATGTGCAACTTGGCGATGACGCTTCGGTGTGGCCATTCGCCGTCGCGCGCGGAGACGTCAACAGCATTCGCATCGGCGCGCGCAGCAGCGTGCAGGACAACAGCGTGCTGCACTGTACGCATGACGGCCCCTATACGCCGGGCGGCACGCCGCTGATCATTGGCGCCGACGTCACCATCGGTCACAGCGTGACCCTGCATGCCTGCACCGTCGGCGAGCGCTGCCTGATCGGCATGGGTGCCATCGTGCTCGACCGGGTCGTGATCGAGGACGACGTGATGCTCGCCGCCGGCAGTCTGGTGCCACCCGGCAAGTGGCTCAAGCGCGGATGGCTGTATCGCGGTTCACCGGCCCAGCCGGCACGAGAGCTGAGCGCCGAGGAACTGGAAAATTTCCGGTATTCGGCCGCGCATTACGTGCGGCTCAAGGACAAGTATCTCGCCGCAATCGCGGCATCCCAGTCACGATAAGGAGTTGATTCGACGATGAGCCGAAAACTCGTACTGCTGCGCCACGGCCAGAGCCAGTGGAACCTCGACAACCGCTTCACCGGCTGGGTGGATGTCGATCTGACCGACAAGGGGCGCACCGAAGCCTTTGCCGCCGGCGAACTGATGCGCGAGGAAGGCCTGCAATTCGATGTGGCCTATACCTCGGTGCTGCTGCGCGCGATCCGCACGCTCAACATCGCGCTCGACGCAATGGAGCAGCAATGGATTCCGGTGCTCAAGAGCTGGCGCCTCAACGAGCGCCACTACGGCGCCCTGCAGGGTCTGAACAAGGCCGAGACCACGGCCAAACACGGCGAGGAACAGGTCACGATCTGGCGCCGCTCCTATGACATCCCGCCACCCCCGATGGACGAATCCGACCCCGGCCATCCGCGCAAGGAACGCCGCTACGCGGAAGTGGATTACAACGCGCTGCCGGACACCGAATCGCTCAAGACCACGCTCGACCGTGTGATGCCGTACTGGGTCGACAGGATTGCCCCGGACCTCAAGGCCGGCAAGACCGTGCTGGTGACGGCCCACGGCAACTCCCTGCGCGCGCTCTACAAGTACCTCAACAAGGTGCCGGACGAGGAGATCGTGAAGCTCAATATTCCCACCGGGATTCCGCTGCTGTTCGAACTCAACGACGATCTCGGCGTGATCTCCTACCGCTATCTCGGCGATCCGGAACAGGCGAGGCTGGCTGCGGAAGCCGTGGCCAATCAGGCCAGGAAATCCTGAATCCGGGCATTGGGCCTCAAAACCCAACAGCGTCCATGTGCGCGGCGCTGCCGAACTTGGCGCACTTGAAGCACAAGGGTGGTACGGGGCGCAGCAGGCGGGGGCTTGGCTCGAAGTTCAATCGTCACGGGCCATGCGCTATTGCAGCTCTAGCAGGCGTCGCTCGCCGCTGAAGCGGTCTGGGGCTCAGTCAGGCGAGACTATGCTCAGCTTCCGGCTTCACCCCGGTGCACTCGCCACGTTTGCTCGTTCTTGCGCAGGAACGACTCGATCTCGTCGATGCGCGCCGCGGCATCGCGATAGCCGATATCGAGCAGGGCGCGCGTGTACGCGGGGTCGAACAGCAGGTAGCTGGTGAGGTCCGCGCTTTTCGCATCCGGCGTGCCCAGCGCGTCCAGCAGAAATCGCAGCGAAGACGGCAGGCGATTGAGCAGGCTGCTCGCGACCACCGCGAAATCCTCGGACGGCGCCATCACCAGCGGCTGGACCACGCGCATCGGCTCGCGCAACTGGGACATTTCCGGCGGATGGCTGGCACCTTCGGTATAGACCGACACCATGTTGTTCATGCGGATCAGGTGATCCAGATCCGCATCCAGATGGTCGAGGAAGATCGCGTTGAGGAAGGTGCCGCAGATCTGAGCCAGCGGCGGCTGTGGTGGCGTTGCACGCGCGCCGCCGCTATTGTCCGAAAGCTCCTCCGTGGTCAGTTCCTCCTCGCTCTGCCGGCAACGAATGCCGATCGCCAGAATGCGCTCGGCGCCGAGCCGGATCGCGGGGCTCAGCGGTGTGGTCAGGCGCATCGCGCCGTCGCCGAACCAGGCGGTGCCGGCGCCGGCGTCGAGCGCCACCGGCGGAAACACCAGCGGGATCGAGGCCGAGGCACAGACGTGGTCGACCGTGATTGGTGCACGCAGCGCGATGCGGCGGCTTTTGCGCCACTGCGGATGACCGGCGCGGCCCTGGATGAAACTGTAGGACTTGCCGGAATGGTAGCCAGTGGCGGTGATCGCCAGCGCATAGAGCTGCCTCGCCTCGACGGCGCGGGCAATGCCGTCCAGCGGCAGCTCGCGATCGAGCAAGGCGCGCAGCGGTGCGGCATCGAGCAGGGAATGGACGCGACCGGCCCGTCCCAGCCGGCCGAGTGCGATATCGGCGCCGAAACGCGCCGCATTGCCGAGCATTGCACGCAAGTCCGTGCGATAGACCTGGTCCGCCGTCAGGCCGCCCCACAGGTATGCGATCTGGGACGTGCCGGTGTGCAGGCATTCGCTGTAGGCCGCAACGGCGGCACCGTTGATCGCGCCGGCCGAGGCTCCGGCGATGATCTGGAACGGCGAAGGCGCGTCGCGCAGCGCAGGAATCTCGCCGATGCGCTTGAGCACGCCGGCCTGGTAGGCGCCGCGCGCCCCGCCTGCAGTCAATGCCAGCGCGGTCATTCCGGGCGGGCGCATCGGTGAAACCGAGGTGCTAGGCGCCATGTTCAGTGCTCCGGTTGCCGCTGCAGCACGTATTCTGGGTCGAAGTCTTGCCCATCATCGTCTTGTCCTCCGGCCGGCGTGTCGCGGCCTCTCCGCGATGGCGCAATTTCGATGCCAGCTCCGGCGCGGTGTCAGGCCAGCCCGCGCTGTTCCAGCCAGGCCAGGGCATCCTCGGCGTCGTTCTCGAACCAGGCCCGCGCCGAGCCCAGACGAAAGCTGTAGCCCCAGGCGTCCATGTCGGCGAACAGACATTCCCGCGAATAGCCGGGCAGTCGGTCCGCCAGCAGACATTGCAGGTAGCAGACCGCGGACTCCTCCAGATCGTCGCCGCCGGCATCGGTATCCAGCGCCTTGCGGCGCGAGGCGTCCATGCAGATGTAGTGGCAGGCTTCGTGAAGCGCGGAATGCACAGGCGTGTCGGCGCGGACATGTAGCTGTTCGCCGACCAGACCGGCTTCGGACTCACCCCAGTAGCTGCCCGGAATCTCACTGTGCCCGGCTACAACCACCAGCGCGAGTCCGTGGCTGGCGAACAGGACCTCCAGGGCGGGCAGGCCGAGCTCGCCGCAAGGCGTCATTGGGGCGGGGCGCGGCTCGTTTCTGGAGGGTGCGGTGGACATTCGGGAACAGGCGATGTAGCAGATGCGAATATTCTCGCTCAGTCGGTGCCGCTGCGGGCCGCCCAGGACGGCAGCGCGCCCGGGTCCGCAGCCAATCGCCGCCGGCTGGTCTCGTCATTTTCGTCCACCTGCATCGGCACCACCACGATGTAGCCCGCCTTGAACAGGATTTCGTCGCTGTCCGCCGGAATTTTGGTTTGCCGCGTGCGCAAGCCGTCGACGACCCAGGTCTGCCGGGTCGAGGAATCGTCGCTCGGCAATCTGGAGAATGTCGGCACCGACAGCAGATCGGCGCGCTGTGTCACGCGCACGCCGCGGACTTCCGGGGCCGCCGGAATGCTGACGGTGAGGTAGCGCCCCGGAGTCATGTCGCGCACCAGTTCGGTTCGAGCCAGCGCGACGATCCAGTCCGACGCGGCGCTCAGGGTTTCGGGGGCGGGATCGTCCACCGTGGAGACCGCGATGGTCGGCACACCGCCCAGTGCGGCCGTGCGCGCCGCGCCGACGGTACCGGAGCCGATCCAGTCGGGCCCGAGATTGTCACCGTGATTGATGCCGGAGATCACCAGGTCTGGTCTGTCATCCATCAGCGCCAGGGAACCGACGATGACGCAGTCGGCCGGATAGCCGTCCACGGCCCAGGCGCGGACACCGGGTTCGAACTCGCGTGGTGTGACGTTGAGGCGTCCGGTTTGCATCACGCGGGCGTAGTTGCTGGTGCCGCTCTGGTTGTGCACGGGTGCGACGACGTAGGTGTCCGCGATCGGCGCGAACGCGCGTGCCAGGGCGGCGATGCCGGCCGCGTCGATCCCGTCGTCATTGGTGATCAGAACGCGGTGCGGCCAATGGCCGTCATCCGCGGCACGCACTCCGGTACTGAGCAGCAGTCCGGCAAGCAGCAGTCCGGAGATTGTCGGAACGTAGCGGGTTCGCATGTGATGTGGGTTTCCCTTGGAGTTTCAGGCCGCGAGGCGCGAGGCGGTTTCAGGGCCCTCGGTCCGCGGTGCAGTTTTGAGTCCGAAGAAGGAATGCAGCAGCCGCAGCGGACGGATCACGAAGTGATGCAGCGCAGCGCAGCCGAGCATGGTGCCGCCGATCAGCAGGGCCGGCTCGACGACCGGGCCGAGCTGTTTGGGGATCAGCCACCAGGCCAGCAGCACGATCAGGCTCTGATGCAGGATGTACCACGGATAGACCGCGCGATTCGCGTAGTCCAGCCAGGCAAACGGGCGGTTCAGCCAGCGGTATGACCAGGCCAGCGCCGTGGCGATCCACATCCAGGTGTTGAGGCCGGACAGCCAGCGCATCGCCAGCAGCGGGACACCGCCGAAATCCGGCCCCTCCCAGCGCAGCACGATCGGCGCGTAGATCGCGTAGCAGATGATCGCCAAGCCCAAGCTGTGCCAGCGCAGTCGCAGCAGTTCGTCCCAGAGGCCCTGGTTGCGCCCCAGCCAGTAGCCGAACACGAACCAGGTGAAATAGAAGGCGTGCTGATACCAGTCGTCGAACAGGCCGTTGTCCGGCGGGTAGGCGTCGCCGAGCGTCGCCAGGTAGAGCATCTTCGGCAAGGCCGGGATCAACAGCAGCCAGGCGCCGCGCAGCCCGGTGAAACGGTCCTGCAGCCAGCGTCCGGCACGCGTCTCCATCAGCGGCATCAGCGCGATCAGAACCAGGGTGTATAGCCACAGGTACACCAGGTACCAGAGGTGATTCCAGGTGATGCCGAGCAGCTTGTCGGCGGTCCAGGTGATCGGTGGCCACGGTCCGAAGCGCCAGTAGCGCCACATGAACTCGCCGAAGCCGAAGTCGATTGCGCCCGAGGCGCGGGCCTCGCACCAGGGCTGGATCGGCACCACCACGAACATGCCGAACAGCAGCGGCAGCATCAGGCGCAGGCTGCGTTGCCCGGCCAGCCGCAGCAGTCCGCTGCGCGGCCGCAGAAAACTCAGGGCGATGCCGGAAATCACGAACAGCAGCGCCATGCGCCAGCGATTCGACAGCAGCATCGGCCACTGCAGCCATTCGGATTGATAGCTGCTCTTGATGTGAAAGCCCCAGCCGGCCACGTAGACCATGCCGACGTGATAGAGGATCAGCAGGCCGAAGGCGATGACGCGCAGGGCGTCGATGTCGTGGCGGCGGTTCATCCGGGATTTCCGAATTCAGGTGTGAGGCCGATCCTGAGCGGGGCGTAGCGCTGCCGAAAGCCTGAAGTGACGAACCGAGGGGCGCGAGTGACGAATCGCGGGCCGGCGGGGACGGGGCTTGTGCCTAAAATGAGCAATGACCGTTCCCTTCCTGCCGGCGCCCGTGTCCGACTCCCATGATCTGCTGCGACGCTACCTCGCGCGCCGCGCCATCTACGAACGCATCGCGGTGGTGCTGATCTATCTGGGGTCCGCCGTCAGCAACGCGATCATCGTCAACATCGATGTCGGCCGGTCCGGGCTGGGCGATCGCATCGCGCCGTGGGAACCCTGGGTCTGGGAACTGTCCAGTAATCTGGTGCTGCTGGCCTTGCTGCCGCTGGTGCTGGCGGTGAATGCACGCCACCCCTTGGTCTGGGGTCGTCTGCGCCGCTCGCTCGGCACGCACCTGATCGCGACGCTGCCGTACTGCCTGATTCATGTCTGCGCGATGGTGGCGCTGCGGCACGCCGCGTACCGTGTGGCGGGTGCGCACTACGACTTCGGAAATTGGGGCCGCGGCCTGTTCTACGAATACCTCAAGGATGCGCGCAGCTATTTTTCGGTACTGGCGGCGATCTACTTCTATCACCTGATGCTGTTGCGATTGCAAGGCGAGGCGCGTCTGCTGGCGGCGCCGGAGGTCGGTGCGCCGGCCGAAGCGGTCGAGCGCCCGCAACGCTTCCTGGTTCGCAAGTTCGGCAAGGAGTTCCTGGTGGCGGTGGCCGATGTCGAATGGATCGAGGCCTCCGGCAACTACGTGAACCTCTACGTGAGTGGGCGGCACTATCCGCTGCGCGCAACCATGGCCTCCATTGAGGATCGCCTTGATCCGCAACGCTTCGTGCGCGTACACCGCAGCTATATCGTGAACCTTGCACAGGTCGCGTCGATCGAGCCGCTGGATACGGGAGACGCGCGCCTGTTTCTTCTGGATGGTACGCAGCTGCCATGCAGTCGACGCTACCGTGCGGCGCTGCGGGCCTCGGCCGCGGTCTGAGCCGGCACCTGAGCGCGGAGTGATTGATGTGCACCTGCGGGCGCTGGCGCCAAAGGTCATGGACCGCAAGCGCCGCGCCACGGATGCTCGATATCCTGGGGGCGATCCTGAGATGCAAGTCGAGACTGGCGGCAAGTCGACCGGGTAGCGCCGGCCATCTGCTGCGACTGGCGTCGGACAGGGATGGCACGAGACGGTATGGCATGCGCCGGCATCAGATCGGACGAGTACAGGGAACAGGCGATGAAGCAGGTTTTTATCGGCACGACTAGCGCACTGTTGCTGCTGGCTGCGACGGCAGCGGGTGCGCAACAGGCCGCGTCCGACGACGGCCTGGATTTTCTGTTCGAATCCGAGCCCGCGCCCGAAGTGCAGACCGACAGCAGCCCTGAGATCATTCCGGAAGCGGATGCGGCACCCGCGCCGTACATGGGCGCGGAGTCGGGCGCCCAGTTCGACGATATCGAGACGATCCCGGTCGAATCGGAGGAGCCAGCGGCGCCACAAGCCAAGCCGAAACCGGCCACCGCCCAGCTTGAGGAAATCGTCGTCACCGCGCAGAAGCGCCAGCAGTCCCTGCAGGACGTTCCGCTGTCGGTCACCGCGATGGACGGTGACTTCATCAAAGACATCAACGCCGCCGATCTGGCCGAGGTCTCCAACTACGTCCCGAACGTGCGCGTCGACGCCGATGATCTCGGCTCACCGCAGATCTTCATTCGCGGATTCGGCACCAATGCCTTCAACCCCAGTTTCGAAAGCTCGGTGGCGCTGGTGCAGGACGAAATCTATTACGGCCGCCCCGGCTACTTCACCGAATCGCTGTTCGACGTCGAGCGTGTGGAAGTCCTGCGTGGCCCGCAGGGCACCCTGTTCGGCAAGAACTCGATTGCCGGCGTGTTCAATGTGACCACCCGCAGCGCGACCGATCTGCTGGAAGGCGACGCCCGCTATACCTACGGCGAAAACAACGCCCATCGTGTCGAGGGCGGTATCGGCGGACCGCTGGGTGACTGGGGCGCGGCGCGAATTTCCGCACTCTATCGCACCACCGATGGCGAGCTTTACAACAATTTCCTGGATCGCGACGAACAATCGCTGACACAGAAGGCAGCACGCCTGAAGCTGGGTTTCTATCCGACATCCACGATCACCACCGAGCTGCTGGTGCAGGCATCGGATACCGAAGCGCCGTTCTGGCCGTTCCAGATCCATCGCCTGGACGATGACACGCGAAACTATCTTGAAAGTTTCGACGAGGGCATCGAAGACGATCCCTACGACTTCAAGACCTCCTTCGACACCGAGGGCTACATCGAAAAGGGTTCCGAAAGCGTCGGCCTCAACACCAAATGGGATATCGGCGACCTCGGTGGTTTGCACGACAGCGCGCTGGTGCTGGTGCTCGGCGGGTCCAGGTTCAATATCGATCAGCTCAACGAACTCGACGTATCACCGGCGGACATCTCGCGCCTCGACAGCCACGAAGACCACGAGCAGTTCACGGCCGAACTTCGATTCTCGGCGCAGGCCGACAGCCTGTTCGGGCTCGGCCAGGCGGTGGATTTCGTCGGCGGAGCCTACTACTACCAGTCCAAGTACACACTGCTGGCGCGGATCATTGCCGGCGCCGATCTGGGGTCTTACGCGATCACGCCCGACGCGCTGCAGTTGATCACCGGCGCTGGCGGTGCCGGTGGCGTGCTGGGCACCATCGGTCTGCCGGGTCTGCCGATACTCGGCGACATCCTCGCGCCGGTCATCGGCGAAGACTACTTCCAGTTCGACTACGATCAGGATGTGACATCGACGGCGCTGTTTGGGCAGATGAGCTGGTACCTCAGCGACCACTGGGCGATCACGCCCGGCATCCGCTTCAACCGCGAGGAGAAGAAGGTCGATTCCCACGGCAGCCAGCACTGCCGGACCGCCGCGCTGGGCATTTGCATCATGCCTCTGCTGCTGGGCGCCAACGACTACGAACAAGCGGGGCTGAATCGCGAAGAGACCGACGTATCGCCCAAGTTCGTTCTGCAATACTTCGGCGATTCCGGCGTCAACCTCTACGCCTCCTATGCGCGCGGCTACAAGAGTGGCGGATTCAATTCGCTGTCCTACACCGGCGAAGACCTGGAGTTCGACCCCGAGAAGGCCGTGACCTACGAACTCGGCATCAAGGCCGAGTTGTTCAGCCGCACCCTGCGCTTCAACGCCACGATCTATCAGACCGAATTCGACGATCTTCAGGTGCTCGCCTTCAACGGCCTGTTCTTCGACGTCAGCAATGCCGCCTCCGCCACCTCGCGGGGGCTGGAGGCTGATTTCCAGTGGCTGACGCCCTGGTCGCCATTGACGCTGACCGGTTCGTTCGGCTTGCTCGACGCAAGCTACGACGACTACATGGACGCGCCAGCCCCGATTCGCGACGCGGACGGCAACATCCAGATCGGCGCCGAACAGGACCTCAGCGGCGAGCGCATCGCCTTCGCCCCCGAAGCCTCGGGCACCTTCACGCCGACGCTCGATTTCCCGCTGTTCGGGTTGGTCGGCCGGCTCGCTGCCGACGTCGTCTACCAAGGTGAGCAATACACCGACACCGATCTGGACCCGGAAACACGCGTCGGCGGCAACACCAAGTATTCCGCCCGATTCTCGCTCTCGAACGAAGCGCGATCCTGGGCCGTTACGCTGGGCTGCAACAACATCACCGACAAGCGCGTACTCAACCAGGTCACCGATGCCTCGTTTTTCCCCGGCACCTATTTCGCCCAGCAGGCGGCGGGGCGGCAGCTGTATGCGGCGATGGAGATTCGGTACTGATCAGCGCGTGGTCGCCAGCCGGCTGCGCACCCAGACGCTGATCGCGAATGGGCGCGGCCAGATCCGGGGCTGCCTCTACGAGTTCCAGGCTTACCTGGATCTGGTCGTTAGTTAACGGAAAGTTGTTATCGTTCACTGACGTGCGCTCGAACTTAAGTCAGGCCTGCGGTACTTTCTCTACGCTCCCATCGCGTTTGTCGACAGTGGGGAGTCCGAAGTTAGCGGCCGACCGTCAGACCAACGAGTGCCCCCACGTCTGGGGATGCGACCGAGCGGGTGCTTCATGGCGAACGTCGAAAGCGAACTCAGGTCACTTCAGGACCGTTCGTGAACGCCTGCTCGAAGCGCTTGGTGAGTCATCGGCTGCGGTAGAAACGTAGCCGCGGCCCTTCGGACCGGCGATACTCGTGAGAGGGCAGTCTGGGAAGTTCAGTGAACTGATCATTCACGCGGTCTTTCCGGCAGTTGTGAATTCACGGGGCCAAAGATCGGATGCGGTCCTCGGGGAAGGGATGGCACAAGGCAACTTCGAGTTTCTTGCGGAGCATTCCCCGTTGCTGGCCGACCTCGGCGCAACAGCAGAGCGCGTGTTCCCGTTCGATCCGGCCAGCTGCATCGTCAAGCTGCGGCTGCTGGCCGAATCGATCACGCAGGATATCGCCGCCCGTATCGGCATCACCCTGGTGCAGCCGACTCAGGCCGAGTTGCTTCGCGCCGTGGAAGTCCGTCTCGGCATGGACGCGCAGGTACGCCAGCTGTTTCATCTGCTGCGCCGAACCGGCAATGCCGCCGCGCATGAGCTGAATCACGGCATTGGCTACCGCGAGGGTCTGGATGCGCTGAAAGTAGCGCGCGAGATCGCAGTCTGGTTCCACCGCAGTTTCGGCAAGAACCCCAAGTTCAAGCCGGGACCGTTCGTCCTTCCGGACAACCCGAGCCAGCAGCTGGCCCTGCTCCAGCAGCAGATTCAGCAACTCAGTGCCGAATTGCAGGACGCTCAGAAGGCTGGTTCGGTTCAGGCGGAACTGGCCCGGCTGCAGGAGGCCCAGGCCGCGCAGGAACGCGACATGGCCCGCCGCGCGCAGGATGAGAGCGCCATCTATCAGCAGCTGGCGGAAGAAGCGGTGCAGCGCACCGCTGAACTGCAAAAGCAGTTCGACGCGCGCTTGAACGAGGAGCAAATCAAGGAAAGCCCGCAGAGCATCGGCAAGTTCGCCAAGCGCGCCAGCCAGGCGGCGCAAAAGGTGCAGATAGACGAGGCGGCCACCCGCCTGCTGATCGACCTGCAACTGATCGATGCGGGCTGGGAGGCTGACACCGTGCAGCTCAGCTATTCACGCGGTGCGCGGCCCGAGCGCGGCAAGAACCAGGCAATTGCCGAATGGCCCTCACCCGGAAAGCAGGCGGCCGACTACCTGCTGTTCGCGGGTATGACGCCCTTGGCCGCCGTCGAAGCCAAGCGCCAGAACGTCAACGTGCCTGGCAAGATTCCGCAGGCCGAGCGTTATGCGCGCGGCTTCGTCCAGCCTGGGGGCAGCCTGCCGGCCTGGGCGCTGGCCGGTCACAAAGGCCCCTGGCCGGATGGGCAGGGCGGACACTTCGAGCTGCCGTTCGTCTATTCCAGCAACGGCAGGCCGCAGGTGAAGCAATTGGCCGAGCTCAGCGGCACCTGGTTCAGGGACGCGCGCGCGCCGTCCAACATCGCGCGTTCCCTGCCGAGCTTTCATTCGCCGCAAGGCCTGCTCGACCAACTCAGCCGCGACCGCGAGCAGGCCGAGCAGACATTGAAGGCGGAAAGCTTCGACTACCTGCGTCTGCGTGACTATCAGAACAAGGCCATCGCGGCGGTCGAATCCGCGCTCGCGCAGGGACAGCAGCAATGCCTGCTGGCCATGGCCACCGGCACCGGCAAGACGCGCACGGTCATCGGCCTGATGTACCGGCTGCTCAAGGCCGAGCGCTTCCGCCGCATCCTGTTCCTGGTCGATCGCAACGCGCTCGGCACGCAGGCGCAGGATGCCTTCGACGAAGCCTTGCTCGAACAGAACCAACCGCTGTCCGCGATCTACAACATCGCCGAACTCGGCGACATGGCGGCGCAAGCGGAAACCCGCGTGCAGGTCGCCACCGTGCAGGCCATGGCGCGGCGCCTGTTCGCCAGCGACGCTCCACCACCGGTCGATGCCTACGATTGCATCATCGTCGACGAGGCCCATCGCGGCTACGCGCTGGATCAGGAGATGACCGAAGGCGAGCTGGCAGTGCGCGATGCCGCTCAATACCTGTCCGCCTACCGTCGCGTGCTCGATTACTTCGACGCCGTGCGGGTAGGGCTTACCGCTACGCCCGCGCGTCACACCAGCGAAATCTTCGGCAAGCCGGTCTTCACCTATTCCTATCGCGAGGCGGTCGCCGACGACTGGCTGATCGACCACGAGCCGCCGATCCGCTACCAGACCCTGCTCAGCCAAAAGGGCATTCACTTCGACAAGGGCGAAGAGGTGCATGCGCTCAATCTGGCCACCGGCAAGGTAGAAACCGACGTGCTGGACGACGAACTCGATTTCCAGGTGGAGAGCTTCAACCGCCGCGTCATCAATGAAGACTTCAACCGCGTCATCTGTGAGGCCCTCGCCAAGGAGCTGGACCCCTTCAGCGACGAGAAGACACTGATCTTCTGTGCCACCGATGCGCACGCGGACATGGTCAAGCGCTTGCTCGACGATGCCTTCAAGGCGCTTTACGACGACCAGTACAACGAAGCGGCCGTGCGCAAGATCACCGGCACCTCCGACAAGGTCGGCCAACTGATCCGCCGTTACAAGAACGAGCGTTATCCCAGCATCGCCATCACCGTGGACCTGCTCACCACCGGCATCGACGTGCCGCCGATCTGCCATTTGGTGTTCATGCGCCGTGTGCGCTCGCGCATCCTCTACGAGCAGATGATCGGCCGTGCCACCCGCCGCTGCGACGAGATCGGCAAGACCGTGTTCAAGATCTACGATCCGGTGGAGATCTACGCCGCGCTGCAGAGCGTCAACACCATGCAGCCGCTGGTGAAAGACCCCAAGATCACCATGGAACAGCTGCTCGACGAGTTGAACAACCCGGACAGCTATAGCGCGCCCGGTACCCTGCAAGGCGGCAGCCACGCGCAGGACGTGCTCAACCAGCTCAACCAGAAGCTGATGCGCGTGCTGCGCAGCGCCGAGCACATGGCGGGCAGGCAGCCCGGGCTCAGGCAACGCTTGACTGACCTGGAACAGCAATGGGGCGTGCCACCGGCACAGCTGCACCAGCATTTGCATACGCTTGGGCCGCGAGACGCGGCGGATTTCATCAACCAGCGTGTCGGCCTGCTGGCGCAATTGGTGGACGTGCAGGCCCTGATGGGCAGTAGCCACAGGCCTATTCTTTCCGGGCACAAGGACAAACTCGCGCTCCGCGAGCAGAGCTGGGGGGCATACTCAAAGCCCGAGGATTACCTAGAGAGCTTCGCCCATTTCGTGAGGCAACAGGTCAACCAATCCGCAGCACTCGCGGTGATCGTGACCCGCCCGCGCGATCTCACGCGTGAGCAGCTGCGCGAGGTCCGTTTGCTGCTGGACTCGCATGGTTACGGCGAGGCCACGCTGCAGGCCGCGTGGCGCAACAAAAGCAACCAGACCATTGCCGCCAGCATCATCGGCTTCATTCGGCAGGCCGCCATCGGCGAAGCCCTGGTGCCCTTCGAACAGCGAGTCGCCAAGGCCATGCAGCGCATCCACAACCTGGTGGCCTGGACGCCGGTACAGCGCAAATGGCTGGATCGTCTCGCCGCCCAGCTCACGCATGAGGTCGTCGTCGACCGCACGTACATCAACAGCGCCTTCGCCCACGACGGCGGCGCCAAGCGGCTCGACAAGATGCTGGGGAACCAGCTGGACGTGGTCCTCACCGGGCTGGCCGACCATCTTTGGGACCACTCGGTTGCCTGATCCGATACCCGGCTGGCGCATAGGCAGGGGGGGGCGCCATGACCTACAATCAGGCCGAATATCGGTCATCGGAGAACAGCATGAAACTGGCCACGCAAATCAGGCCCATCAGCTATTTGAAGGCGCATGCCTCGGAAATCGTGCGCGACCTGGCCCAGAGCGGCCCCTCGATGGTCATCACCCAGAGCGGCGAGGCCAAGGCCGTTCTGCAGGACATCCACAGCTATGAGCAGACGCAGGAGACGCTGGCCCTGCTCAAAGTCCTCGCCCTGGGCCAGCAGGAACTGGCTGAAGGCAAGGTGGTACCGCTCGCGGAAGGCATCGCCGGTATCAAGCGACGCGCCAAGGCAAGGAATCGGACGGCGAAGTGAAGTTTGCGGTTGTACTGACTGCCGGTGCCGAGCACGATCTGGCCGATATTCACGACTTCGTCGGGCGGCAGGATGGCGGGGCTCGTGCAGATCGCCTGCTCGATGGCATCCAGGGCGTGCTGGAAAAGCTTGGCGACTTCCCGGAGCGCGGCGAATACACGCCGGAGCTGGTCGCCCTGGGCATCAAGCAATTCCGGCAGGTCCATCACAAGCCCTACCGGATGATCTATCAGCTCAGCCACGGCACGGTCGTCGTGCTGCTGGTCGCCGACGGTCGACGCGACATGCAGACGCTGCTTCAGCGGCGTCTGTTGTCCTGATTCCCCCTGATTCCGAACCCACCTTGCTGCTGCCGTGACCCCATGACCCAAAACGACATCGTCCAGAAGCTCTGGAACCTCTGCGACGTGCTGCGCGACGACGGCATCAACTACAGCGACTACGTCACCGAGCTGGTGCTGCTGCTGTTCATCAAGATGGAGCACGAGAACAAGGCCAGCGGCATCCTCGCCGAGCACAAGCTGCCGGACTACGCGCGCTGGACCACGCTGGCGCCGATGAGCGGCCTCAACCTGCTCAACCATTACCGCGGCACCCTGCTCAAGCTCAGCCAGAGCACGGACCCGCTGATCGCCGCCATCTACGCGGATGCGCAGACCCGCCTCAAGGAAGCGCGCCACCTCGAACAGCTCATCAAGAGCCTGGACGGCATCGACTGGTTCAGCGCGACCAAGGATGGTTTGGGCGATCTCTACGAAGGCCTGCTGGAAAAGAATGCCAGCGAAACCAAGAGCGGCGCCGGCCAGTACTTCACGCCGCGCCCCTTGATCGACAGCATCGTTGCGCTGATCCAGCCGCAGGCCGGCGAAACCCTGCAAGATCCGGCGGCAGGCACGGCCGGCTTCTTGATCGCAGCGGACGCCTACATCAAGGCCCACACCAACAACCTCTACGACCTCAAGAAATCACAGATTGAGTTCCAGCGCGGCAAGGCCTTTCTCGGCATGGAACTGGTCAGCGGTACACGCCGCCTGGCGTTGATGAACTGCCTGCTGCACGGCATGGAAGGCGATGCCGAAGGCGTAGTGCACCTCGGCAACACGCTCGGCAGCCCCGGCAGCGGCCTGCCGCGCAGCGACATCATTCTCAGCAATCCGCCCTTTGGCACCGCCAAGGGCGGCGGCGGCCCCACCCGCGACGACCTCACCTACGCCACCGGCAACAAGCAGCTCGCCTTCCTGCAGCACATCGTGCGGCACCTCAAGGACGGCGGCCGCGCCGCCGTGGTGATGCCGGACAACGTGCTGTTCGAAGCCGGCGTCGGCGCCGATATCAGGCGCGACCTGATGAACAAGTGCCGCCTGCACACCCTGCTGCGGCTGCCCACCGGCATCTTCTACGCGCAGGGCGTCAAGACCAATGTGCTGTTTTTCGAGAAGATCGGGCAGGGCGCCACCGGCAGCACCAAGGAAGTCTGGGTCTACGACATGCGCGCGAATGCGCCCAAGTTCGGCAAGCGCACGCCGCTGACGCGGACGCATTTTCGGGAGTTTGAGGCGGCGTTTGGGGAGGATGCCAAGGGGCGCAGCCAGCGCAGAGATCAGGGTGAAACGGGGCGCTTTCGCTGCTTCAGCCGTGAGGCGATCACGGCGCGCGGCGATAGTCTGGATATCGCCTGGCTCAGGGATGAGAACGCGGAGGATGCAGCGGATTTGCCGGAACCGGCGGTGTTGGCACGGGAGGCGGTGGACGAGTTGAATGGGGCGGTGGCGGAATTGGAGGCGATAATTACGAGCCTGACCGAGGCCAACGCGACGTGAGCGAAGCCCTACCGATCGGATGGATGCCGGTTCCTATTGGCTCCATATCTGAGGTTGTCGGGGGCGGAACTCCGCCGTCGAAGGACCCGACAAATTTTCACCCATCGGGAGTTGGAATTCCATGGCTAACTCCTGCCGACCTTAGCGGGCATCGAGAACAATATATTGAGCGCGGTGCACGGGACCTCTCCGAAAAGGGCCTTGCGACATGCTCGGCTCGCCCGATGCCAAGGGGAACGGTATTGTTCAGTAGTCGAGCGCCAGTCGGGTACGTCGCTATCGCAGCGTCAGATCAAACGACTACCAACCAAGGTTTTAAGAGCTTCGTTTTTCCGAGCGAGATCGAGCCAAGGTTTGCGTTCTACCAACTGAAACATTTGAAGCCGGTCGCTGAAGCCATGGCCACCGGCACAACTTTCAAGGAGTTGTCAGGAAGCGCCGCCGCCAAACTCCGGTTTTTAGTTGCACCAATTCGTGAACAGCAACGCATCGCCGACAAACTCGACACCGTGCTCGCCCGTGTGGACGCCTGCCGCGACCGCCTGGCCCGCGTCGCCCCGCTGCTCAAACGCTTCCGCCAATCCGTCCTTGCTGCTGCAACGTCCGGCAAGTTGACCGAGGATTGGCGCGTGAAAAATTTGCCATGCCAACAACAAAGTGGGTTGCCATCGGGTTGGTCGCGCTCAACGCTTGCGGCGGCTGCTCTGAATCAAGACAACCTACGTGTACCGATTGCTGAGTCGTTACGACAAAGCCGTCGTGGGTCGTATCGTTACTACGGCGCATCTGGTGCAATCGACAAAATCGACGGATTCACACACGCCGGCGAGTTTCTCCTCGTGGGCGAAGATGGGGCCAACCTCTTAGCGCGCTCAAAGCCCATTGCCTATCGTGCATCAGGTCAGATCTGGGTCAACAATCACGCTCACGTGCTGACGCATAAATCGACCGAACGCTTGGACTTTTTGGCTCATTCAATCAATGCGATTGACCTATCACCGTATGTCACCGGATCGGCACAACCAAAGCTCACTCGGAAGTCGATGGACTCGATCCCACTTCTTCTTCCTCCCGACGACGAACAAACCGAAATCGTCCGCCGAGTCGAAACCCTCTTCGCCTACGCCGACCGCCTCGAAGCCCGCCTCGCCAAGGCCCAAACCGCCGTTGACCGACTGACCCCCGCGCTGCTGGCCAAGGCTTTCCGCGGCGAACTGGTGCCGCAGGACCCGGACGACGAACCCGCCGCCGAACTGCTCAAGCGCCTCGCCGCGCAGCGCGCCGCGTCGCCCGCCACACCGCGCCGGCGTCGCGCCCGCGCCTGAACGATCGGACGCGCGCCAGGCTGGCAGCCGTTCGAGACTCAAGCCGCCTACCGGACCAACCCAATGGCCCACGACGCGAAGCACTTGCAGCAGCCCTTGGCCGGGAACGCACCGGAACCGATGTAAGGGCATGTGGGTGCTCACCGCGTTGTCGATACCTTGACGGTTTGGAGGGCGGCACTTGCTTTGGGTATGGGCAGGTTCTTGGAAATGTCAGTAAATTTCTGTAATTATTGAAAATAATGATGCAAAGAATAGGAATAGACCTCGGCGGTACCAAGATCGAAGGCGTGGTCATGGCCGATGACGCGCGCGTGCTGGCGCGGCGTCGGGAGGCGACGCCGGGTGGTGACTACGTGGGAACCGTACAGGCGGTTTGCGATCTGGTGAGGACGTTGGAAGCCGAGGTCGGTCTGCATGAGTTGCCGGTCGGCGCCGGCACGCCGGGCACGCGTTCGCGCGTCGACGGTTTGATGAAAAACTGCAATTCGACCTGCCTCAACGGTCGGCCCTTGCTGGAGGATTTGCAGCGGGCGCTGGCGCCGCGTCCGGTGCGCATCGCCAATGATGCGGATTGTCTCGCTTTGTCCGAAGCCGTGGACGGAGCCGCCGCCGGCGCGGCTTGCGTGTTCGCGGCGATACTCGGCACCGGCGTCGGCGGCGGCATTGTCGTCAGGCAGCGATTGCTGGCCGGCCCCAATGCAATCGCGGGGGAGTGGGGACACAACCCCCTGCCGTGGCAGCGTCCGGATTGGGGCGAGGTGCCGGGGCCACGCGGTTGGGATGGACGCTACGGTTCGATCGAGAGTTGGTGTTCCGGCCCGGGACTGGCGGACGATCATCTCCGAATCCATGGTGTGGCGCTGCGCGGGGAAGATATCGTCGCGCTGTCCGCGTCCGGCGATGAGCAGGCCGAGACCAGTCTGCAGCGCTACGAGGATCGGCTGGCGCGCGCGCTGGCCAGTGTGATCAATCTGCTCGATCCCGATGTGATCGTGCTCGGCGGCGGTCTGTCGCGGGTGCAGCGTCTGTACCAGAACGTGCCGCGATTGTGGAAGGCCTGGGTGTTTTCGGATCGCGTGGACACACGCTTGCTGCCCGCGAAATATGGCGACGCCAGCGGGGTGCGCGGTGCCGCCTGGCTGTGGCCGCCGGCTGCGCTCAGCGGCTGAGGCGGCGCCTGATCTCGGGGTCGAGCGAGGCCATGAAGGCTTCGACGGTCTCGGTTTCGTCGTTGGCGAGTCCGAGGTCCTGATTGATCTCGCGATGCGACATCGGCTGCGGCGACAGCTCGGCGCGCACGCCGAGCGTTCTGGCCTGCCGCACGAATTCTCCGGCCTGATCGCAGGGCCGGTCTTTGCGCTCGGTCGAGCAGACCGCGAGTATCGGCAGCGCATCACGGTTCAGCACCTGTAGCGGCGAGGCGGCTTTCCAGTAGGCCGGATCGTCGCCAAAGGCCTGGTCATAGAATCGGTAGTGCTCGGCTTGCATGATGGCGGTCATGTCGTAGGCGGCGCTGTCGAGCGCGACGCTGCCGAGCCAGCGCTTGGCGCCGAGCCGGTAGGCCTTGTCCGGATTGGCGCTGAGCAGGCTGACGAGGTGCGCGCCCGCGGAATGACCCATGAGGACGATGCGCTCGGGATCACCGCCCCAGGACGGCGCCGTGCGCTGCACGTAGGCGAGCGCGCGCGCCACATCGGCGGCCTGTTCCAGCGGACCCGCGTCCGGCAGCAGCCGGTTGTTGACGGAGACGAAGATGAAGCCTTTGGGCAGCCAGCGCGCCAGCTTGTTTTCCACCACGGCGCGATTGCGCTTGTCGCCGATGCGCCAGGCGCCGCCATGCACCATGAGAATCAGCGGCGCCTGCCGCGCGTCCTTCGGGCGATAGACGTCGAGCCGCTGCGCGGGGGCGCTGCCGTAGGCTAGGTCGAAGAGCGTGTCCGCGCTCGCCGAATCCGCCACCGCCGCAGGCCTTGCGTGACAGGCGGGCAGGGCCGCTGCCAGCAGGATCGCGGCGGCCGCGTGCAGCAGGCCGCGCCGGACACTCATGTGGTTTCGTCGCCAGCCGGTCATGGCAGGCACAACAACCCGAGCGCTAAAAGTCTGTGGCGCAGCATTGAGTCGGATTTCATCGATGATCTCCCCGTCGCGACCGGTATTGCCGGTGCAAACTTCCGATAGTCCCGATAGTCCCGATAGTCCCGATGGACTCGGGTCGTCAATCAAGCGCAACGTCGCCCGGGCGCGATCTGTTGACCATGTTGCGCTGAACTTCATGTAAGAATTTGCAATTCCGCGCTGGCGAGCACCTGATGCAGGGGGATACCGTTTTGGATGAGGCGCTGCCGTTGCAACCGGCGCTGCTGGCGCTGGCGGGTCTGCCGGGTGCTGGCAAGACCACGCTGGCGCGCGCGCTCGCGGCGCGATGCGCCTGGCCGGTCCTGAATCTGGACGAGATTCGTGCCGCGATGTTTGCGGACGGCGGATTCAGCGAGATCGAAAACGCGGCGGCTCAGGCCGGCCTGTGGTCGGCGCTGCGCGCCTATGCGCAGCAAGGCCGGCCGGTGATCGTCGATGCAATGCGCTTTGCGGATGCCGGCCAGCGCCAGCAGTTCCGTGGGCTCGGCATGGCGTTCGGCCTGCGGTCTCGATTGGTGCTGCTGGACTGCGCTCTGGTCGAGGCTTTGCGGCGCCTCGGTCCCAGGGCCGGGGCCGGGCGGGAGCCGCGCGTCGTGCGCCAAGTCGCTGCGCACTTCGATCCACCCGACGAAGGCATGTTGGTACTTGATGCACGACTGCCCACGGAATCACTCGTCGAGCGGGTACTCGACAGTCTTCGCGAGGCTTGAGTCGTGCCGGCGAACCCGCTGAATCAGCGCCGCACGCCGACCCGGCCCAGTGCGCCGCTGACGGCCGGGGCGACGCTCGTGCGCACTCCGGAAGGTCGCATCGCGTTGACGCCGGCCATCGCAGGTTCTTCGGTGTCCGGTGGCTGCGGCGTCGGCACGTAGTAGACCGGATAGTAGTAGTACGCCGTGGGGCCGTAGTACGCGTACGGATACGGGAACGGATCGTAGGCGTATTGAACTTCGTTGTGCTCGGCCCAGAGGTGGATGTCGTCGACTTCGACGGTCGGGTAGGGGTATTCGAATTCGCCGACCTTGCGCGTTTCGACGCCACTGAGGCTGCCCACCACGGTGATTTCACGACCGGGCGCATAAACCTTGGGGTCACGGTAGCCCGGGTAGCACGCGAGGAAGCGTCCCTGATCCTGATCGCGCGAAGTGGGGCGCGCATTGGCATTCAGTGGCTTGCTCAGAACTTCGAAGCAGGTCTCGCTGCTGTCGTTCTGCATCGACAGGATCATGCCGCCCCAGCGTACGGGCTGGCCGGGCGCGGAGGAGACCGCCTGTTGCGGCGTCAGGCCGGAATACTCGCCGCGCAGGGCCTTGGGCGGCGCACAGGCGCACAGCGTCAGTATCAGCGGAACGGTGAAAAAGCGCGTTTGGATCATCGACATGTTCGACCTCATGGTCTGAGCGGCTATGCGTCCGGCGGTTCAAGGCGGCTTGTCGTGCCGCGCCGCCGGGTCTCCCTGCATCAAGCCACTACAACGTCACCATGGGACCCGCGTTGACAGCCCCCCGACCGGTCAGATCCGCATCGGTTTGTTGTCAAGGTAATTGAGGATTCCGCGGACCAGGCGGTAAATCCACCAGATCGTCACCGCGAACAGAATCAGGAAGCCGACGAAGATCAGGGTGGTGATGCCGCCGATGACCACCCACACCAGGCTCCACCAGAAGGTCCGGATCATCCAGCGATGGTGGGATCGCGCGAATTCGCTGGTGACTTCGTTGACCCGGATGTGGTTGATGATGATGCCGACGATGGCCGTGAGCCCGGTGAACGAGCCCAGCACATGCAGGATGTAGGCGATCATCACGCCCTGCTTTTCGTTTTCAGGAATCCCCGTTTCGCTGACTGCTTCCATTTCCCCATCCCCTTTGGTTTTCATCGGAACCGATCTCTGCCGAATGTTCGGCATGCGGGCGTGCCGAGGTCAAGCTTTGCGAATGCCTGCGCTGATAACCAGTGCACAAGACAAAGGCGGCCCGTGGCCGCCTTTGCAAGACCGGATCGGTGTCCGGTGAAGCGATCGATGCTCGCGTTCAGCCCTTGTAGGCCTCGATCGACTTGACGATCTCGGCCTTGGCCGCAGCCGCGTCGCGCCAGCCCGAAACCTTGACCCACTTGCCGTATTCGAGATCCTTGTAGCGCTCGTAGAAGTGCTTGATCTCATCGAGCTTGCGCGCCGGCACGTTGGCCAGATCCTTGATGTCCGCGTAGTAGTTGGTGGAGACCTTGTCGGTCGGCACGGCCAGAATCTTGGCGTCCAGGCCGCTTTCGTCCTCGGTGTCCAGTACGGCGACCGCGCGGCATTTGATGATGCTGCCGGGCACGATCGGGTGCGGGGTCATCACCAGCACGTCGACCGGATCGCCATCGTCGTACAGGGTCTTGGGCACGAAACCGTAGCTCGCCGGGTAGCTCATCGCCACGTTCATGAAGCGGTCGACCGACAGCAGGCCGGTTTCCTTGTCCACTTCGTACTTGACCGGCGGGCCGTAGGCCGCGATCTCGATGACAACGTTGAATTCTTCGGGCGCCTTGCTGCCCGGGCCGAGTGCTTCGAATCCCATGCGGATGATCCCTATGCTGTGCGTGCTTTGGTGTTTGGCCGGCTAGGATACTGAATCCGCCGCTACCACTGCATCAGTCGTCGGCGGTCCAATGGCCGCATTGACGCCGTCCCGTGGCTCCGGGTACCGTTCAGCCTGCCTTTGTGCTGGATGAGGCATCGAAATTCGGTCTGCTTGGACCGTCCGCGCCGGATCGGCGCTCGAAATTCATACGACTTAGAAGAACATGAGCATGCGCATCGTACTGCTGGGCGCGCCCGGCTCCGGAAAAGGCACGCAGGGCGAGAAGCTGGTGGACCATTTCGGGATTCCAAAGATTTCCACGGGCGACGCGCTGCGCGCCGCCGTCAAGGCCGGCACGGAGCTGGGCCTCAAGGCCAAGGCCGCCATGGATGCGGGCCGGCTGGTCGACAATTCGATCGTCAACGGCATCGTCAAGGCGCGTCTGGGCGAACCCGATGCGCGCAAGGGCTTCATTCTGGACGGCTTTCCGCGAAACGCGGCGCAGGCCGACACGCTGGCGGAGATGCTGGCGGACCTCGGCCAGCCGTCGGTCGACAAGGCCGTGCACCTCAAGGTCGATGACGAGGAGATCGTGCGTCGCCTGCTCGACCGGGCCGAGAAGGAAGGTCGCGCCGACGACAAGGAAGCGGTGATTCGTCACCGCATCGACGTCTACAACGCCGAAACCGCGCCGCTGCTGGACTTCTATGGGCAGCAGGGCAAGGTCGTGGCGGTCGAGGGAATCGGCACGGTCGACGAGATTTTCGAGCGCATCCTCAAGTCGCTGGGCGCCTGAGGCGGTTCCCGCACACATGCTGACGCCGGTGGGTTCCCTGCGGACCCGCCGGCATTTTTTTTCAGTGCGGTGCCGACAAGGCCTGTAGCAGCGCACCACCGATCAGTTCCCGGCGCCAGCCCCGCAGCGGTGCGATATCCGCCGATTCCCCCGCATGCAGCAGGGCTTCCAGGTCGGAGCGCCGCGCCAGCAGGCTGGGCGGCACCGCCAGCACCTGCGCGCGTTCACGCACGACCGCCTGCAGGGACTGCAGCGCGGACTTGTAGGCCGCATCGGGGCGTTCGTCCGCGACCAATGGCTGATCGCTGCGGGTGGCGCCAGCCAGCACCTCCAGCAACACGGCACCGTGGCGCTCGCGCGTCGTCGCCGGCAGATCGCCGACCGCGGCCAGATCATCGAGGCTGTCCGGTGCGCGAACCGCCAGCGCGTACAGCGCATCGTCGGACAGCATCCAGCGTCTCGGGCGGTTGCGTTCGACGGCGCGCCGCTCGCGCCAGTCGGCCAGGGCGGCGGCGCGGTGCTGCGCCACCGGGGGCAGCCGGGCGAGTCCGCGCAGGCGCTTCCAGGCGTCCTCAGGTTCGGTGCGATACATCGCCGGGTCGGTGAGGGCGGCGCAGTCGGCTTCCAGCCATTCGATGCGGCCACTGCTGTCGAGGCGGCGCAGCAGTTCCGGGTAGATCACCGCGAGATGACGCACATCGTCAGCGGCGTATTCGATCGCCGGCTGCGGGATCGGCCGCTTCGCCCAGTTGGTGCGCGAAAGACTCTTGTCGACCTCGATGTCCAGCATCGCCTTGACCAGCCCGGCATAGCCGATCTGGTCGCCGATGCCGAGGATCGTCGCGGCCACCTGGGTATCGAACAGCGGTCGTGGGCAGTCGCCCGAAAGCTCGGCGAAGATTTCGTAGTCCTGACTGGCGGAGTGCAGCACCTTGACGATGCGCTCGTCGGCCAGCAGCGGCCACAGCGGCGCGAGGTCCACGGCCAGCGTGTCGATGCAGGCGGCGGTTTCGCCATCACCGATCTGCACCAGACACAGTCTGGCGTGATAGGTATCCTCGCGGACGAACTCGGTATCCACCGCCAGCCAGTCGCGCGTCTTCCAGACGGCGATGGCACTTTCGAGCGCGGCGGGGGTGTCGATGATCAGGGTGGGTACGGCAATCGATACGGTCATGAACGGTAGAATACCGCCTCTCGCACCCACGACAGAGATCGATAACCTCCATGCTAGCCCGTGTCGCCTGGATCACGGCGCAACTGATGCGCTTCAAGGCCGGTCCCCAGGACTTCGTCTACGCCCGTGGTCTGAGTCTGCCGATTGCACTGTTCGCGGCGTTCGTCAACTTCCTGCAGCTGAGCATCACCATGCCCACCGGCGTGGCGGTGGTCGAATCGGTGGTAGTGGTGCTGGTGACGATTGCATTCACTCAGTTCGTGCTGCAGTTCAAGCGGTTCACCAGCCGTGCACAGCAGACCGTGAACAGCCTGCTGTGCACGGACATCGTGTTCAAGCTGTTGCTGCTGCCGGTGCTGTTCTGGATCGGTCCCGATGTGTTGCGCCAGTTCTCCGAAAATCCGCAGATGCTGGAACAGGGACAGGTGCCGGGAGCGCCGATGATGGTGCTGTTCGCGCTGTCACTGTGGAACCTGGCGGTGTCGGCGCACATCTACCGCTGCGCGCTGGAAATCGGAATCTTCATGGGCGTGGGCATCACGCTGGCCGGCACATTCATGTTGTACAGCCTGCTCGGCGCGGTCGCGCAGATGTTGGGACTGGGGGCGAGCAGCCCCTGATGCACCTTCACATCCTCGGAATATGCGGCACTTTCATGGCCGGTATCGCGGCGCTGGCGCGCGAGGCCGGGCATCGCGTGACCGGATCGGATGCCAATGCCTGGCCACCGATGTCCACCCAGCTCCAGGCACAGGGCATCGAGCTGATGTCGGGCTATGCGCCCGAGCATCTGCAACCGGCTCCGGATGTGGTGGTGGTGGGCAACGTCATCACGCGCGGCAATCCGGCGATCGAATACGTGCTCGATCAGGGGCTGCCATATGTTTCCGGGCCGCAATGGCTGGCCGAACACGTGCTGGCCGGCCGCCATGTGCTGGCCGTGGCCGGCACCCACGGCAAGACCACGACATCCAGCCTGCTGGCCTGGCTGCTGGACAACGCGGGCCTGGAGCCGGGCTTTCTGATCGGTGGGGTGCCGATGAACTTCGGCATTTCGGCGCGGCTCGGCGCCGGCAAATACTTCGTCGTGGAAGCGGACGAATACGACACCGCGTTCTTCGACAAGCGCAGCAAGTTCGTGCACTACCGTCCGCGCACCTGCGTGCTCAACAATCTCGAATTCGACCACGCCGACATCTTTCCGGACCTCGCCAGCATCGAACGCCAGTTCCACCACCTGATCCGCACGGTGCCGCGCAGCGGGCGGCTGATCGTCAACGGCGCCGACGCCAATCTCGCGCGGGTGCTGGAGATGGGATGCTGGAGCGAGACCGAATACTTCGATGCCGATTCCGGATGGCACGCGACAGAGACGGACGGTGGTTTCGAGCTGCACCAGGGCGAGCGGAATCATGGCGCGGTGACGACACCAATGGCCGGACTGCACAATCGCAGCAATGCGCTGGCGGCGATCGCCGCGGCCGCACACCTGGGCGTGTTGCCCCGCCAGGCCGCCGATGCGCTGAGCCGCTTCCGCAATACCCGCCGTCGCTTGGAACTGCGTGGCGAGGCTCGCGGGGTGCAGGTCTATGACGACTTTGCGCATCACCCTACGGCGATTCGTGTGACGGTCGACGCCCTGCTCCGGCAAGCCGGCGGGCGGGTGCTGGCCGTGCTCGAGCCGCGCTCCAATACCATGCGTCTGGGTTCGCACCAGGCCGAACTTTCCGATTCACTGAGCCAGGCCGACGTCTGTTTCGTCTATGCCCGACCGGACCTGAAATGGAACGCGCAGGCGGCGCTGGCCTCGCTGGCGGACAAGCTGCATGTGGCCGCTACGCTGGACCAACTCGTTGCGGCCGTTGTGCACGAAGCGCGCCCGACAGACCGCATACTCGTCATGAGCAACGGCGATTTCGGTGGTGTGCATCAAAAGCTGCTGGACGCCCTTTCGACTTCAGGACAGACATGAGCCAACTTCCCCAACGCCAAGCCCTGCCGGACCGCGCCGAACTCGAACGCCGCCTCGGCGCCGTGCTGGACGCGGCGCGCAAGGGCGGCGCCACCGCCGCCGACGCCGGCGTGTCGGTGAGCCGCGCCCTGACCGTGAACGTGCGCAATGCCGAGGTCGAATCGGTGGAATTCCAGCGTGACCGCGACCTGTCTCTGACGGTGCATGTCGGCCAGCGCAGCGGCTCGGCCAGCACCAGCGACTTTTCCGACGCCGGCCTCGCTTCCACGGTCGACGCCGCGCTGGCGATTGCGCGCGCCTCCGGAGAGGACCCGTATTCGGGGCTGGCCGATGCCGAACTGATGGCCACGGAATTTCCGGATCTGGATCTGTTCCATCCCTGGGACATCACGCCGGAGCAGGCCATCGAGATTGCCAGCGAATGCGAAGCTGCCGCGCGCGCCGTCGACGCACGCATCACGCGCAGCGAGGGTGCCGGCGTCGATACGCGCGAATCCGTGCAGATCTACGGCAACACCCATGGCTTCATCGGCGAACGACGAGGCACGTCCCACCAGATGAGTTGTTCGGTGATCGCCGAGGCCGACGGCATGATGCAGCGCGACTACTGGTACAGCGCTGGCCGCGTGCCTGACAAGCTCGACAGCGCCGAGTCGATCGGGCGCCGCGCCGGCGAACGCACGGTGTCGCGGCTCGGTGCCAAGTCGCTCTCCACGCGCGAGGCGCCGGTGCTGTTCGTGCCGGAGCTGGCACGTGGCCTGTTCGGGCATTTCACATCCGGTATTTCCGGCAGCGCCCTGTACCGCAAGACCAGCTTCCTGCTCGACAAGCTTGGCGAGCAGGTGTTCTCACCGATCGTGAACCTCTCGCAGCGGCCGTTCATCAAGGCCGGTCCCAGCAGCGCCGCCTTCGACCAGGAAGGCGTCGCCACGCGTGAGCGTGTGCTGATCGAAAACGGCGTGATCCAGGGCTGGCTTCTGTCCAGCTACTCCGCACGACGCCTGGGCTTGCAGACCACCGGCAACGCCGGCGGCACCTACAATCTGCTGGCGAATCCCGGCGAACAGGACTTCAAGGCCCTGCTGCGCGACATGGGCGAAGGCTTCGTCGTGACAGAGCTGATGGGACAGGGCGTGAACCTCGTCACCGGCGACTATTCGCGCGGTGCCGCCGGATTCTGGGTCGAGAACGGCGAAATCGCCTTCCCGGTCCGCGAAGTCACGATCGCCGGCAATCTGCTCGACATGTTTGCCGGCATCGCCGCGATCGGCAGCGATGTCGATACCCGTGGCGGCATTCAGACCGGGTCCGTATTGATCGACAGGATGACGATCGCCGGAGGCTGATGGTCCTTCAGAAGCCGCCGGTCACCCTCAGCCGAACACCGCCGAAGTCTGTCGGCTGACGGCGGCAAATCGGCCGTCCGGCAACCACAGGCGGGCGTCCCGGATTACGCACGCGGTGCGGGCACGCTGGTGCTGGCGTATCAATCAGGCTTCTACTTCGATGCGAGCAATCCAAGCCTGATCGGGGTTGCGGACCAGCGGCTCAGCCTGAGCGAGGCCGGTGGGGCGCACTTCCAGCGCCTGGGCGTGATCGAAGTCATGTCGCGGACTACGAGCTTGCGATTTCGGGAGACGGTGGCGGGATTCTGGTCGCCACCGATGATGCTTCCGCTGGCGGCACGGTGTTCGTGCGTGCCGATCGCCTCAGTCCGTAGCGGCGTTCACGACCGCCACTGCACGAACTGATCGAGCGGCAGTCGGCGCGCGCGCAGGCGATTGACCGGCGCGTCCGGGTCGGCGTGGCCGATCGCCATGCCGCAAAACAGCATCCATTCCCTGGGCGGCGAGAGCTGCGCCGCGATTTCGCGGTGATAGACCGACCAGCATTCCTGCGCGCAGCTGTCGAGCCCGCGCTCGCGCAGCAACAGCATCACGGTTTGCAGGTACATGCCCAGGTCCGACCATTGCGGCGGCCCCATGCCGCGATCGACGTAGCAGAACAGGGCGACCGGGGCGCCGAAGAAGCGGTAGTTGTTGGCGAACTGTTGCAGACGGGCGGTCTTGTCCTCGCGTGCGATGCCGAGTTCGGCGTACATCGCTTCGCCCACGGCGTAACGCTCGCTGCGGTACGGCTCGCCGAGCGGTGAGGGATAAACCTCGTAGTCCAACGGCAGGTCCGGTGTCGGATGCGTGTTCAGCCGCAGCTGGATCGCGTCCTTGAGGCGTGACAGTGCATCGCCGCTGAGCACGTACAGGCGCCAGGGCTGGAGGTTGCCGCCGGAGGGTGCGCGGGCGGCGCGCTCCAGCACCTCGCGCAAGATTCCGAGGTCCACGGGCTGGTCCAGAAAGGCGCGCACGCTGCGCCGGCTGTCGACGGCTTCGCTGACGTTCATTGATGGTGCTCCAGGATGTTCATCAGTCAAGCGTTTCGAGCCGGCCGCGCCGCCGCGCCAGCTCGCAGAAGAAGTCCACGTACTGCGCGTGTCCACCGGGAAAGATCATATCCAGCTTCAGGGGATCTTCCGGATCACTGATGCCTTGCAGGGCCGGCCACGGAAACCGGTCGGCACCGGTGTCGCGATTGCGGAGCAGCGCGGCGTCAATACCCGGACGGCGCACTTCGCCGCAACTGCTGTCGATGTAGATCACGCTGTTATCGGTGTCGAAGCGATCGCCCAATTGCTGGACCAGCGTGAGGAAACCGCGATCGCTGCCGCCCCGCAAATGCTCGGTCCGTCCGGTGAGTACCTGAGCCTGGGAGCTGACGGTATCGCCCACGCCGACGATGCGCGGCATGGACGCCGGATCGAAGTGATCCAGTGCGAGCTTGAGCAGCGCGGCATGATCACGGGGCGCCGCCCGGGCGTTGAAGTGTTCGCCCAGCGGGTAGCGACCGGTGTGCTGCCGGTAGTAGTGATTGAGGATTACCAGTACGCCGACTTCCTTGATCGCGCCCTTGAGCATGAACTGGAAGTCGGTGGTGCCGGCATCGTCGCCGTCGCTGTACTTGACGCGTTCCTGGCCATCATCGCCGCGCCCGAGGTTGGGGGCGTAGTGCACGAAGAACGAATCCTGCAACCCGGCCTCCGTCGCCTGCAGCAGCAATTCGCTCATGAAACCGGCGGTGGCTTCCTGTGTCTGCCGATAGAGCCCCGGTCTGTCCGCAAAGTGGTGATAGAGGCCGTTGATGTTGGCGGTTGGCGAGGCCAGGTTGTCGAGGACGCAGGAGCCGACCAGGGGCTCGATTTCGTCGGTCGGCAATGCGTAGGGCGCCTTGCCCAGCAAGGTCCGCAGGAACTGTTCGGTCTTGTGCGGCACGGCGCGCAGGAAATCCAGTTCGGCCTCGCTGACGCCGGGATGCGAGACATGGCCGTAACGGTCCTGCAGTTGCACGCCGCCAGCGGCGAGGCCGGGCAGGTAGAAACCCTGTTCACGCGGATGTTCGGGCGGGTCGAAGGCCTGCTCGACGATGCCGTTGACGCCGCGCTTGCCGATGTGCTCGCCATTGGTCAGTACATAGAAGTGGCCGGCGAGTGTCTGTGTGGCCTCGACATAGCGCCGCTCGATGCGACGCGTCAGCGGATCGCGCACCAGGCTCATGCAGACCCCGTCGAGGTCCTGGATGATCAGCAGGTTTGCGGTGGCGGCGAGCGATTCGAGCAGGCCGGCGTGATCGAGTGAATAGGCTTCGGTCTTGTGGCGCATGGCGTACATGGTAACGCTGGGCGGGCAGTGCCTGAGATCATGAAAAGCATTTGGGTTCGCGCAAAGACGCGAAGACGCCAAGGAAAGGCAAAAGCCTGCTTTTGATCTAACGGCCATGCCGCGAGCGGTGCTCCCTCTCTCGCAAGCGGGCGAGGGTAGGTCGGTATCACGCCGCGCGTGATTCAGGTTAACGGCCGTTCTTCACGTCTTTGTGCGAGGCCAATAGCCTTTTCAGGCTTCCAGTTGCTCCGAAACCTCCAGCCACTGTTCGGATCTATGCCGTTTCGAGTGGGAGGCGCAGTTGTTGCTGCGATTGAGCCGTCGGCGGGTGTCAAGGTCGGCCGCAGGCCGCCCGAAGGGCTCGACCTTGATGCCCGCCGACGGCGAAGCAATCCTACGGAAAGGCTTGTCGGACAAGCAGTTTTGGCCGGCAAGCCTCGGTGAAAAGCCGTTTGCCGGCTGTGCGAGAGCAAACGCCCTCACGGTGTCCCCCCGCGTCAGAATAGTTGTCGGTGTGCCAAGAAGGAGGAGAGGTGAAGGTCTCTCCGACATGCTGTACCAGCGATGAGGGTAGGCCCCTCGATGTCGCCGATCAGGCGGAGGCATCAAACCACCATGAGCTGCGGTCATTAAGAGTGATTGTGGTGAGCGTCATTGGAAAAGGCGGGAATCATTCCGTCAGGAGAGCCTGAGGGGGAAGATCCCTTGGGCTACTCGACTCTCGATTGGAAAACCACGGAGAGAGGGCGACAGGAATTAGACATGGCTCGATATGGACAAGGATTCAAGGACAGAGCAGTTGCGCGGTTGCTACCGCCCGAGAGTGCAGACGTGAAGGTTGTGGCCGCTGAGGTGGGCGTGTCGGCGGACACTTTGGAACGATGGAGGTCGGAAGCTTTGGCGTCCGGGAAGAAGAGCGGTGGCTGGACGGCTGTGGCTCGCTTTGAATCGGTGCTGGCGACGGCAGCGATGAGCGAGGCGCAGAAGGCGGCGTGGTGTCGCGAGAAGGGCTTGTTTCCCAGCGAGCTGGAAGGCTGGCGCAAGTCGGCGACGCAGGCGCTGGCACAGCCTGCGGAGCGCAGCGAGCCCAAGGCCGAGAGGCGCCGGATCGGCGAGCTGGAGCGCGAGCTGCGGCGCAAGGACAGGGCGCTGGCGGAAGCGGCGGCGCTGCTGGTGCTGTCAAAAAAAGTCGAGGCGCTCTACCGCAGGGGCGCGGACGAATGATCCGCGTGGAAGAGCGTCGCGAAATGACCCTGGACATCGAACAGGCACAGGCGGCGGGTGCGCGGCTGCATCGTGCCTGCGAGATCGTCGGCATCGACCTGCGCACGCTGCAGCGCTGGAAGGCCGCCGATGGCCTGCTGCACGGTGATCGCCGTCCGCAGGCCAAGCGGCCGACGCCGGCGCACGCCCTCAGCAAGCAGGAGCGGATGCAGATCGTGGCCGTGGCCAACGAGCCGCGCTTTGCGGCGCTGCCGCCGGCGCGGATCGTGCCGATGCTCGCTGACGAAGGCGCTACCTGCTGCGCACCAATCTCACCGGCACTGATCCGGCCCAGCTGTGGCGCTACTACATCCAGCTGACCCAAGTCGAAGAAGCCTTCAAAAACCTGAAAGGCGATTTATCGATCCGCCCGATCTACCACCAAGCGCAAGCGCGTATCGAAGCGCATGTCTTTATCGCGTTCCTGGCCTACTGTCTGCATGTCACGCTGGCGCAGCAACTCAAACCGCATGCCCCCGGCCTGACGCCGCGCAGCGTACTCGACAAATTCGCCGCCGTGCAGATGCTCGATGTCGAAATCCCGACCACCGACGGGCGCACCCTTACGCTGACTCGCCACACCGAGCCCGAAACCGAACTCCAGTTGCTGCTGGAGCGCCTGCGGCTCGAACTGCCTGCGCAACCCCCACCCAAAATCACCGCCGCGCAAGCTGAATCCGCCGCCGTGTAGTGTAGACCTTTGGCGGTGCCGCTTATATGGATCAATGGGTTGGCGCGCTCAATGTCGCGAATCCGCTAAGTTGGGCTAGCGTAACCCCTCAACGCAGGAAGTCGCTAAGCTCGCTCCATTCCGGCCATTCGGGCGTCCCGAGCAGGCGTCCGCCTTCGAGATATGCAACCACTCGATAAGCCGCCCGCGCCGAGCTGTTGTCATAGGCAAAACCTTCGTGCGCAAGCTTCAGAGCATCCGCGAGCAGCGACCACACACGAGCGTAGCGCTCCCGCTGTTTGTCGAGCGGTACGTCATGACCGCCATGTTTGACGCGCGCCTCGACGCGTCGCATCGACAATGCCAGCGGTACGAGCATGACGTGTGCGGTAACGTGGTAGCCGGCAGTCCTCGCATCACGAATGAGGTCGAGCTTCGAGGGGTGGCTGAACACCGTCTCGGCGATGAACGATCGCCCCTGTGCAATCATCGACGCTCGTCTTTCTTCTGCGAGCTTGGCCGCTTCGTAGGACCGGTCCCGGCTCGATCCCGGCCACTGCTCTCGCGCGATGACATCCGCGTTGATGAACGGCAGATGCGTGACCGGTCTAAGTATGTGCTCGTAGAACGTCGTCTTGCCGCTGCCATTCGGTCCAGCCAGAAGATGAAGAACGGGCACGTTCAGCGCTTGGAAGCCTTGCGGGACTTGTCTCTTGCGCCCTTCACGGCCACGGACCCGTCGCTTGCCAGTTCCACCATCTCTCGGCCTTGTCCAGCGAGAACCTGATCAAGGCGAAGGTCCCGGCGGGTCTGGTCGATGCGTGACGCCCATTCTGCCCTGACCACGGCTTGTTCGTGCAGATTGAGTGAGTCGTACTCGCTCTGACCGTCCAATACCGCCTGAACATCCGCCAGCGTGATGCTCGGGCCACGCTCCAATTCGCGGCCGATCCGCGCCCAGTGCGCGATCTGCTGTGCGGTGCTGCGGCTCATTCGCTGGCCAGTCGAACGAGCGCTTTCGGTCAGTTCTGCATCTAGCCGCATGGGGCTGTTGGATCCCGGCATGGCGTATTCTCCAATTTTCATCGGGGAACTGTAGCAAATTGCTACGATATGTTGACCGGTCGATCTTGTGCTGAGCGAGCAAAAAGGGTCGAAGTCGGAGTAAATAAAATGAAGTGTTAAAGTTCGGATCGGCTGGATTTATTTTATTCACTCCGACCCCTCCGCCCCTTATTGTTCGCACACAGCGCGGCCGCCAGCAGGGCGACCACGAACAGCACGTCGCCGTGACGAACACGGCGTGTGGTGCGGGCCTGAATCCCCGATCCCCGATCATTGCCATCTGGGCACTCACTGCTGCGCGGTCGCGATCGTGGCCACCATGGCGTCTGGATCAGAGGCGCGCCAGTATGTCCTCGGTACGCTCGCGCCATGCGCCGTCGGACCGCGCCAGAATCTGCAGCGGAATACGGCGTCGCGTCACATCGTCGAAATCGCGTGCCATTTCATCCAGGCGCGCCATCACTGCTTCGACCCCGATGAATGGCGAATCCGCGTCCAGTCGTGTGGCCAGGGCCGGCTCGGCCGCGATCAGATCCAGCGCGCGCTCCACGGCAGTCCCGTGACGAAGGCTGAGCTGGCGTGCGGCATCAGTGTCGACGCCGGCCTGGCGCAGGCGCGTGACGGCGTCGGCCTGCCAGCCGGCGAAATCGTCACCGGCCGGTGCGCCCGGCAGGCGCAGCTCGTCGGTCTTGCAGTCGAGCTTTTGGCCGAGCTTGCGACACACCCGATCGACCACGCGCGAGGCGTCGTGACGCGAGGTCGTGTACTTGCCGCCGATCGGTACAAACAGACCGGGTCGTGGCTCGGAAATCTCGAACTCCCGCGAGACCTTGGACAGCGTGCCGGCTTCCTGTGCCTGCAGGGTGCGCGCACCCGAGAACCGGGAGATCACATTCTCCGGCCGCCAGCTCGCGCCGGGCAGCCAGGCCTGGGCGGCGGACAGCAGGTAGCGTTGTTCCTCGTCGTTGGGAACCGCTTCGTCGGGGTGGCCGATCTCGGATTCGGTGGTGCCGACCAGGGTGCGGTGGTACCAGGGAATCACGAAGAACACGCGCCCGTCCTGCGGTGCCGTCAGCAGAAACGCGCTATGGCAGTTGGGGATGCCGGGCATCACCAGATGCGTGCCCTTGACCAGCTTGACGCGCGGCGCGTTGGCGCCGGCCAGCTCGCGTATCCACGGCCCGACGGTGGCGATCTGGGTGCGTGCGCGGATCGCGAAGCGTTCACCGGTTTCGCGGTCCGTGACCTCGGCGCCGCGGCGCCCGTCCTCGTCGAACAGGCGCGTCGCGGCGACGCGATTGGCGCAGACCGCGCCATGCTGCTGCGCCGCGGCGACCACCGGAATCACCAGACGCGCGTCATCCTCCTGGCAGTCGCCATAACGGAAACCGGCTTCGAGTCCGTCGCTGGCAAGAAATGGGTAACGGCGCATCAGCCGGTCACGCTTGAAATGCTTGTGGCGCTGCACCGGTTGCCAGCCGATGCTGAGCCAGTCGTAGATGGTCAGCCCGGCGCCTAGCTTGAATGCCGATACCCGAGAACCCTTCCACAAGGGCAGAATGAAGTTCATCGGATGCACCAGATGCGGCGCAATGCGCGCCAGCACGCGGCGCTCGATCAGGGCGTGCCGGACCAGACCGAACTCGAAGTTCTCCAGATAGCGCAGGCCGCCGTGAATCAGCTTGCTGGACGATTGGGAGGTGGCGCTGCCCCAGTCGTTCTGCTCGATCAGCGCCACCGACAGGCCGCGCTGCGCGGCATCATAAGCCGCCCAGGCGCCGTAAATGCCACCGCCGACCACGAGCAGATCGAACTCGCGCTCACGCAGTCCCGATACCTTGCGAACCAGCGGGAACGCGGGCGTCATGGGGCGTCATCCGCGGGCGTTTCGGCGTCGCGCGTGCGGCGCTTGCGCGTTGGTTTCTGCGCCATCATTTCCTCGCTGTTGAAATCGTCGACCTGACACACGCGCTCGATCAGCGCATAGCAATGTGCGAGACGGTCGGCTTCGGCCTGGGTCAGCACCGAGGCCTTGGCCGCTTCCTGAATGCGGCGCAGCGGATGCGGGTCCTTGATCACGCCGTCCTTGTGGCTCTTCTGCACACGCTTTTCCAGCGCCGCGCAGTCGTTGACCGCCTGCATCGCGTGGTGCAGCAGCCCGGCTGGGTAGTCAAGTTCGTTCGGGGTGAACACGCGCGCGAACAGACGTTGGCGCACGCTGCCGGGTTCCGTCATCAGTTCGGCGATGCGCATCTCGATCTCGTCGTGAGGCGCCCGTGCGTGGCGGCCCAGCGGAAACACCAGGGCACGCAGCAGCCAGGCGGCGGGCCGCATCGGCAGATGTCGCAGCACGCCGTCGGCGTCTGCCTCGATGCTGGCCCAGGCGGTGTCGCAGACCCAGTGCAGCAGCGGCAGGTCCTCGACCGGCGAACCATCGCCTTCGAACTTGCGCAGCGCCGCGCTGACGACATACAGCTGGGACAGGATGCCGCCGAGACGCCCCGAAATCGCTTCGCGGAACTTGAGGCTGCCGCCGAGCAGCGCCATCGAGGAATCCGACAGCAGCGCGAAACTCGCGGCATAGCGCATCATCCTCTGGTAGTGGATGCGCGTGGGGCCGCTGACCGGCACTTTGGCAATGCGACCGAAGCACAGGCCCAGCACCAGCGAGCGCGCCGCCGCCGACAACACGTGGCCGATATGCGCGAGCAAGGCGTTGTCGAAGTCGACCAGTCCGCGCGCCGCGTTGTCGTCATTGACCGCGCTGATCTCCTTGAGCACGTAGGGGTGGCAGCGGATCGCACCCTGGCCGAAGATCATCATGCTGCGGGTAAGGATGTTGTGGCCTTCCACGGTGATGCCGATCGGCGTGCCCTGGTAGGCGCGCGCGATCCAGTTCGATGGTCCCAGCATCACGCCCTTGCCGGCGTGCACGTCCATCGCCAGTTTCACGGTTTCCTGCGACATTTCGGTGCAGTAGGCCTTGGCGATCGCCGAAGGCACCGAGGGCTTGGCGCCGAGGTCGACGGCGCCGGCGGTCATGCAGCGCACCGCCTCGCTGGCGTAGGCACGCCCGGCGGCGCCGGCGATGGCTTGCGCCACGCCTTCGAAACGACCGATCGGCAAGCCGAACTGGTAGCGTACGCGCGCATAGGCGCCGGTGGCGTAGGCCGCGAACAGGCTCACGCCGGTGGTGTTCGAAGGCAGCGAGATCGAACGGCCCACCGCGAGGCATTCCATCAGCATGCGCCAGCCCTGGCCGGCCATCGCGGCTCCGCCGATGATGAATTCCAGCGGCACGAAGATGTCCTTGCCGCGCAGCGGACCATTGACGAACGGATTGTTCAGTGGAAAGTGGCGGCGGCCGATGTCCAGGCCCGGTGTATCGCTGGGGATCAGCGCGCAGCTGACGCCGACAAACTCGCCTTCGGCGGCATCGCGGTCCGGCAGCAGGCCTTCCGGGTCATACAGTTTCAGCGCGAGGCCGACCACCGTGGCGACCGGTGCCAGCGTGATGTAGCGCTTGTCGAAGTCCAGACGCATGCCCAGCACTTCGCGGCCCTTCCAGTTGCCCATGCAGACTACGCCGGTGTCAGGAATTGCGCCGGCGTCGGAGCCGGCCCAGGGCGAGGTCAGGCCGAAACAGGGGATCTCCTCGCCGGTGGCGAGCTTTGGCAGATAGCGGTCCTTCTGTTCCTCGGTGCCGTAGTGCATCAGCAGCTCGGCCGGGCCGAGCGAATTCGGTACCGCGACGATCGAACTGGCGGTGGCGCCGCCGGGCGAACTGGCGATCTTGGCGAGAATGCAGGAATGCGCGTAGGCCGAGAATTCCAGACCGCCGTAGCGCTTCGGAATGATCATGCCGAAGAAGCGCTGTTCCTTGATCAGATCCCAGGCCTGTTGCGAGATGTCCTGCTCGGTATGGGTGATCGTCCATTCGTCGAACAGGCGGCACAGGTCTTCGACCGGCCCGTCGAGAAACGCCTGTTCCTCGGCGCTGAGTGTGGGTGCCGGATAGCCGCGCAGGCGGTCGAGATCCGGTTGACCGGTGAACAGTTCACCTTCCCACCACACCGTGCCGGCATCGAGCGCGACGCGTTCGGTTGGCGAGATGTCCGGCAGTACGCGCCGGAAGAACGCCAGCGCCGGGCGCGTGATCCATTCCTGGCGCAGCGTGGTGTTGTTCAGCGGCACCAGAATCAGTACCGCGAGCACCGTCAGCAGCAAGAACACCCAGAACGGACCGCCCAGAAGCACGAACACGAGCAGCGAGGCGCCGACCGCGATTGTGGTCTGCGTGAGGTTGAGACGGTGATAGGCGACAGCGATGCCGACCACCAGGAAATACAGGATCCAGAGCACAGCGTCCCCCGCTCTAAGCGAACGATTCAGTCGAGGATAGGGGGGCCTTGGGCAAGGCACAACCACCCTTCGCCTGCGGCTTCGGGTGGCGGGCCACTCTGGAGCTGCCCCATCGGGGCCGAACGGGGGCGGGCCGTTCAGTCCTGCAGAAACGACAGCACGTGGTCGGCGAACAGCTGTGGCGCTTCGCAATGCATGAAATGGCCGACGCCGGGCATCTCGACCTGGTCGTGATTGAGCATGAACAGATGCTCCTGGCCGAGAAACATCTCGCGGCCGATGCAGCCGTCGTCGGCACCGTAGATCACGCGCGTGGTCACCAGCACCGGCGCCATCAGCACGCGTTGCGCCGAAACGTCGGCCATCAGCTTCGGCAGCGCACGGTAGTAGCCGAGTACGGCGCGGCGCCGTTTCGAGTTTCGCAGGGTCGCCAGCACCGGTGCCAGATCGCCGTCAGTGAAGCTCCAGTCCGGAGACCATTCCTGCACGAGTGCCGCGAGTCGTTGCGGGTCGCCGAGCCAGGCGTGGCTTCCGGGCCACTGGAAACGCAGCATGTAGCGAGAACGTTGCAGCTGCTGTGGCGTGGGTCGCAGCATGAATCGGCGCAGGTGCGGCACGGCGGCGACCACCAGATGCGGAACGGCCTCGGGCGCCAGTCCGGCGGCGGCGTAGCCCGCCACCGCACCCCAGTCATGGCCGACGATACAGGCGCTTTCGGCGCCGAAGGCCTTGATCAGCGCCAGCGCATCGCGTCCCAGGTCGAGCGCGCCATAGGCCGCATTCGCCGGCATCCCGCTCGGCGCGTAGCCGCGCATGTAGGGCGCCACCGCGTGATAGCCGGCCGCGGCCAAGCGCTCCAGCAGCGGGCGGAAGCTCTGGGCGGTATCCGGAAAGCCGTGCAGACACAGCACCAGCGGACCATCCTCGGGTCCGCTGCTGAGATAGGCGAATTGCACCCCATTGGCGGTGACGCGTGGAGTCGAATCGTCAGTGCTCGGCGAAGGCCTGCTGTCCATATCGGGGCTCGATGCGATTGGGGGATCGAGGATACGCCACTACACTGCCCGGCCTGTCCCCAAAGT